>JASGFB010000026.1:0-42399 GCA_047605765.1 Rhodocyclaceae bacterium | reverse complement strand
CGGCCATCCTGGCCCAGAGCGATCTGCAGATGGTCGAAACGGCACCAGGGACTTCGGCCCAACCGGCCGTGGCCGCACAGGCCCCCGCAGCGGCGGCACCGCGTCGGCGTCGCGCCCGCGCGGCCGATGCTGCCGGCGAAGAGCCCCTGCAGCAGGTCGAGACGCGCAACTGATGTGACTGACAAGGCAGGAGGTGGGCGAAGAATTGCCGCCCGCTCCTGACCGGCCAGAACAACAAAAAGCCCGCCCCGGAACACCGGGGCGGGCTTTTTGTTTGGCACACGGAAATCAAGAGTGAACCGGCACCGATAGCACTAGCAATGGCGATCAGGTGGCCGAGGGGGCAGCCATGCGCGTCATACGATCACGCGCAGCAGGCGCAAGGAGGCTATCAGGCGGCGTCTGGGCGCGCCACGACGCGCTGCGGTCGCAAGGCATCGCCTTCGTCGATGAGCGCCGTGCCGATGAAGTGCGGGCCATAGACGCGCACCGGCCCGCGAATCTCGCTGTGTGCACGCAATGCCTGTCCATGACAGAAGCGTGCCGCGTGTTCTTCGGACAGATCGACGCGCGGCAGATGTCCCAGCAGACCATCCACCGGCATCAGGCAGGCCATGCGTGCAGCTTCGTCACGCTCACCCAGCGCCTCCAGGCTTTGGGCATCCGCCACCACCAACCCACCGCTTTGCGTGCGGCGCAGCGCCGCCAGATGAGCGCCACAGCCAAGGGCGGCGCCGATGTCCTCGGCCAGGGTGCGGATGTAGGTGCCCTTGCTGCAATGGACGCGGATATCCAACTCCGCGCCGGCCACGCGCAACAGATCGAGCGCATGGATCGTCACCTCGCGCGCCGGTCGTTCGATGTGGATACCTTGGCGCGCATATTCGTACAGCGGCTTGCCTTCGTGCTTGAGCGCCGAGTACATCGGCGGCACTTGGCGAATGTCCCCAAGGAAGCGTGCGCAGGCCGCCCGGATCGACGCTTCATCGGCCGTCACGGCAATGCGGTCGAGGACCTCGCCTTCGGCATCGCCCGTGGTGGTCGTCACGCCGAGCAACAAGGTCGCTTCGTAGGTCTTGTCCGAATCGAGCAGCAGGTGCGAGAACTTGGTGGCTTCGCCGAACAACACGGGCAGCAAGCCGGTGGCCATGGGATCGAGCGTGCCGGTATGGCCGGCTTTGGCAGCCTGGAACAGCCGCCGGGCCTTCTGCAGGGCGTCGTTGGAGCTGAGCCCCTGCGGTTTGTCGAGAAGCAGCACGCCGTCGACCTGTTGCCAACGGCGGCGCATGGAAGCTTTGCTCATGGGAGTGCTATCGAAGAACGGGCGCAGCGCCGTAAGGCAGGGCAGCGCCCGGAACGCCGTCAGTCCTGCTTGCCGGTGTCCTGCAGATCGGGATCGGGAGCTGCTTCCGGTTCGTCATCAGTCGCCGTGCTTTCGAGCGCCTTGTCGATGAGCGCCGACAGGTGCGTACCCCGCTCCACCGATTGGTCATAGACGAAGTGCAGTTCCGGCGTGGTGTGGATGCGCACGCGGCGCCCCAGTTCGCGGCGCAGGAAGCCGCTCGCGCGGCGCAGACCGACGAGGATGTCGTCGAGGCCTTCCTGGCCCTTCATCGAGGTAAAGAAGACCTTGGCGTGCGCGTAGTCGGCACTGATCTCGACATCGGTCAGCGTAATGAAACCGACGCGCGGATCCTTCACTTCGAGGCGGATCAGTTCGGCCAGCTCACGGCGAATCTGTTCGGTGACGCGCGAGGCGCGTGAATAATCTTTTGGCATAGTAGCAACTCCCGACGGCCATCCAGGCTCATCGTCGAACGCTCAGAAACACAAAGCGCACCGGGTGACCCCAAGTGCGCTTCGTGGCGTCGGGCAGGACGCGCTGCGCCCCGCCCGCTAGGCGAATCTGCGTGCGCTCAGAGCGTACGCGCGACTTCCTGGATTTCGTAGATTTCCAGTTGATCGCCTTCTTCGATGTCGTTGTAGTTCTTCAGCGACAGACCGCACTCGAACGCGGCGCGCACTTCCTTGACGTCGTCCTTGAAGCGCTTGAGCGACTCGAGCTCACCCGTGTAGACCACCACGTTGTTGCGCACCAGGCGCACCAGCGAGTTGCGGCGTACCACGCCATCGAGCACGTAACAGCCGGCGATCGCGCCCACCTTCGAGATACGGAAGACTTGGCGAATCTCCACCTGGCCGATGATCTGCTCGCGCTTCTCCGGTGCCAACATCCCCGACAGCGCGGCCTTGATCTCGTCGACCGCGTCGTAAATGATGTTGTAGTAACGAATATCGACGTCGAAGCTTTCGGCCAGCTTGCGGGCGTTGGCATCGGCGCGCGTATTGAAGCCGATGATGACCGCGCTGGACGCCTGCGCCAGGTTCACGTCGGATTCGGAAATGGCACCGACCGCGCCGTGAATGACATTGACGCGAACTTCGTCGGTCGACAATTTCTGCAGCGACTGCACCAGGGCTTCCTGCGAACCTTGCACGTCGGCCTTGATGATCAGGGGCAGCGATTTGACCTCGCCATCCTTCATCTGGTCGAACACGTTCTCGAGCTTGGCGGCCTGTTGCTTGGCCAGCTTCACGTCGCGGAACTTGCCCTGGCGGAACAGCGCGATTTCGCGCGCACGGCGCTCATCGGCCAAGGCCATGACTTCGTCGCCCGCACCCGGCACATCCGACAGACCCAGCACTTCGACCGGGATCGACGGGCCGGCTTCGCTGACCTGCTTGCCGTTTTCGTCCAGCATGGCGCGGATGCGGCCAAAGGTCGCACCTGCCAGGATCACGTCGCCACGGCGCAGCGTGCCGGATTGCACCAGCAGCGTACACACCGGGCCACGGCCCTTGTCGAGACGCGCTTCGATGACGATACCCTTGGCAGGCGCCTCGATCGGCGCCGTCAGCTCCAGCACTTCGGCCTGCAGCAGGATGGCATCGAGCAGCGCATCAACACCCGTCCCGGCCTTTGCCGATACCGGCATGAACATGGCGTCGCCACCGTATTCTTCCGGGATCACGCCTTCGGCGACCAGTTCTTGCTTGACGCGTTCGGGGTTGCTGTCGGCCTTGTCGATCTTGTTGATCGCCACCACGATAGGCACGTTCGCCGCCTTGGCGTGGTGAATCGCTTCACGCGTCTGCGGCATGACGCCGTCATCGGCCGCCACAACCAGCACGACGATGTCGGTAGCCTTGGCACCACGGGCACGCATGGCGGTAAACGCTTCGTGGCCCGGGGTGTCGAGGAAGGTCAGCATGCCACGCGCGGTCTCGACGTGATAGGCGCCGATATGTTGCGTGATGCCGCCCGCTTCGCCCGCCGCCACCTTGGTGCGACGGATGTAGTCCAGCAGCGAGGTCTTGCCGTGGTCGACGTGGCCCATGACGGTCACGACCGGCGCGCGCGGCGATTGCTCGACGTCCTTTTGTTCGCTCTCGTCCAGGAAGGCTTCCGGATCGTCCAGCTTGGCGGCGATCGCCTGATGGCCCATTTCTTCGACCACGATCATGGCCGTTTCCTGGTCCAGCACCTGGTTGATGGTCACCATCTGGCCCAGCATCATCATCTTCTTGATGACTTCAGTGGCCTTCACCGACATTTTGTGGGCCAGATCGGCCACGGAGATGGTCTCCGGCACGTGCACTTCACGCACCACCGGTTCGGTCGGCGCCTGGAAGCCGGTACCGCTGTCCTGCTGACGGCCGCCATGGCGACCACCACGCGGACCACCGCGCCAACTCGAGCCGGCACCGCCGCCCGTGGCGTCACCACGGGTCTTGATGGTGCGGCGCTTGGCGTTGTCGTCCTGGAAACCGCCACTCTTGTTGCCCCCGGCCGGAGCTTTCTTCCCGGCAGGCTTGGCATCCGCAGCCTTGGCCGGCTTGTGCAGAGTACCCGTCTTGGTTTTGGCGGGAGCCGGCGTCGTGCGAGCGTCCTTCTGGGCCGCATCGGCCACAGCCTTGGCGCGGGCGGCCTCTTCGGCAACCTTGCGGGCTTCTTCGGCCGCCTTGCGCGAGGCTTCGCGTTCCTGCTTGGCGCGGATGTCCGCTTCTTGCAGTTCACGCAGTTTGGCTTGCCGGCGTGCGGCTTCCTCGCGGCGGGCGATTTCCTGCGCCGACAGGAACGAACGCGGACCAGCCGGCGTGGCCGGTTCGGCGCTCGGATCCGCCGCAGCGTCTTCGGGCTCCGATTCGGGGGCCGCCTCGGCGACCACGGGCTCTGGTTCGGGTTCCGGCTCAGGCACGGACTCGACGACAGGCTCGGGCTCGGGCTGGGGTTCCGGCTCAGGCTCGGGCTCCGGTTCGGGAGCGATTTCAACGACGGGCTCAGGCGCCGTCACTTCGGGTTCGACAACGACTTCAGGCACGGCCAGTTCCGGTACTTGGTCCGACGCATCAGCGACGGCGATATCTTGCGGCAAAGCTTCTTCTTGCAATTCTGCGGTGACCACGCCTTCGTCGGCGGATTCATCGCGCTTGACGAACGTACGCTTCTTGCGCACCTCGACTTGGATGGTGCGGGCACGGCCGGTCGAATCCGAGGCCTTGATCTCGCTGGTCTGCTTGCGCGTCAGCGTAATCTTGGACTTGGCCGCGATGTCGCCGTGAGCGCGACGCAGGTAGTCGAGCAGACGCGCCTTGTCCTGCTCGCTGACAGTATCCTTCTCTCCGGCCTTGGTCACGCCGGCTTTCTGGAACTGTTCAAGCAGCACGGGTGCCGGCATTTTTAGTTCGGTGGCGAAATCCGCCACACTCATTTGCGCCATACTCAACTTCTCCCGCTTACTCGAACCAATGCGCGCGCGCCTTGGTAATCAGTTCTTTAGCGGCGTCTTCGGAAAGATCCGCCAGCTCCATCAGCTCATCGACCGCGAGGTCGGCCAGGTCGTCGCGGGTCTTGATCCCGCCACCAGCCAGCTTGGCTGCCAATTGCTTATCCATGCCTTCCAGGCTGAGCAGATCGTCGGCAACGCTTTCCAACTGCTCTTCGGAGACGATCGCTTCGGTCAGCAGCACGTTGCGCGCGCGCTGACGCAGCTCATTGACCGTCTCTTCGTCGAAGGCTTCGATCTCCAGCATTTCGGCCAGCGGCACGTAGGCCACTTCCTCGAGCGACGAGAAACCTTCTTCGATCAGGATGTCGGCGACTTCGTCGTCCACATCCAGTTTGTCGCAGAACAGCGCGCGCAGACGGCCACGCTCTTCTTCACCCTTGGCCACCGCATCGGTCTCGGTCATCAGATTGATGGTCCAGCCGGTCAGCTCGGAAGCGAGCTTGACGTTCTGACCACCACGGCCGATGGCCATGGCCAGGTTGCTCTCGTCGACCACCACATCCATGCTGTGGGCTTCTTCGTCGACCACCAGCGAGCTCACTTCGGCCGGTGCCAGCGCAGCAATCACGAACTGCGCCGGATCGGCGTTCCACAACACGATGTCGACGTTCTCGCCGCCCAGCTCGTTACGCACGGCGGTCACACGCGAGCCACGCAGACCCACGCAGGTACCGATCGGGTCGATACGCGGATCGTTGGCCTTGACGGCGATCTTGGCGCGCAGGCCGGAATCACGGGCGGCGCCCTTGATTTCGAGCAGGCCGTCTTCGATCTCCGGCACTTCGAGTTCGAACAGCTTGGCGATGAATTCCGGTGCGCTGCGCGACAGGATCAGTTGCGGGCCACGCGCGCTGCGATCGATGCGCAGAAGGTAGGCACGCACGCGGTCGCCCACGCGCAGGTTTTCTTTCGGAATCTGCTGATCGCGCGGTAGCAGGGCTTCGAGGCGGCCCACTTCGACAATGGCATTGCCGCGCTCGACGCGCTTGACGCTACCCGTGACCAGGTGTTCCTTGCGGTCGAGGAAATCGTTGAGGATCTGCTCGCGCTCGGCGTCGCGCACCTTCTGCAGGATCACCTGCTTGGCGGCCTGCGCACCAATGCGGCCGAAATCGATCGGCTCAAGCGGTTCTTCGACGAATTCACCCACCTGAATGTCGGCGAATTGTTCTCGCGCATCGATCAAACCCATCTGCGCTTCGTCGTTCTCGACTTCGGCGTCGGGCAGCACGAGCCAGCGGCGGAACGACTCATAGTCGCCCGTCTCGCGGTCGATGCTCACCCGCACGTCGGCGTCGTCGTGGATACGCTTCTTGGTGGCGGACGCAAGCGCCTGCTCCAGGGCCGTGAAGACGATCTCCTTGGCGACGTTCTTTTCGCGCGCCAGTGCATCCACAAGCAGCAGAATTTCGCGGCTCATTGTTTGAAAACTCCCGAAAGCGCTTAATCGAATTTGGGCACGATGCGTGCCTTTTCTATCTGGTCCAGAGCGAGACTCATCTCGCCCTTGTCGGTCGTCACCACCACCGCGCCGTCGCGCAGCCCCACCAGGGTGCCGGCGAAATTGCGCTGGTTGCCAAGGGGAATTCGGATGCGAATCTGCACATCCTGCCCCGCGAAGCGCTCGAAGTCGGCCGCTTTCTTGAGCGGACGATCCAGCCCGGGGGACGAGATTTCCAGCCGGTCGTAATCCACACCTTCGACTTCGAACACCCGTTGCAGGTGATTGCTCACCGTGGCGCAGTCATCCACATTGACACCACGATCGATGTCGATGAAAACGCGCAGAAGCCGCCCCTTGGGAGAGAGCTCCATATCGACCAGTTCGAAACCCAGTGCACCAACGGCCTGTTCGACGATCGCTTCGAGGTTGTTCAAGAATGTCATTGCGGTGCTACAAATAAAAAATGGGCGTAACGCCCATCTCGACCTGCCAAACGGCTGATTGCCACCCCTCCCGCCAGCAGACTTACCAACTAATCAACGAGATGATACCACGAGCTTGGCTCGCCAGTAAATGCGCGTCAGACTTTGGCGCAGGCATGCGCGCTCGGCGCGCATGCCTTCTACCTCTGCGACGGACAGGCAGGCCGCGTCGGTAAGCGCCGCCATAACCCGTCAACGAAACAACTTGGATCAATCAAGCCTTGGCGCGCTGCGGGCGCGGAGCCCGCGGCGCTCTGGGAGCCCTGGGCGCACGGGGCTCCTTCGGCTCTTTCTGCTCTCTCGGTTTTTGCACCGCATGCGGCCGCGTCGATCGAGGCCCCTTGGGCGCACGGCGTTCATCAGGGCGCCCCTGCTTCTTGGGAGGCGCCTTGCCACCCAACGCCACCACACCTTCGGGGCTCATTTCTTCGTACATGCCGCGCTTGAGCCGGCGCGGCAACTCTGCCGCACCATAGCGCACGCGCATCAGGCGGCTGACCATCTGGCCAACCGACTCGAACATGCGACGCACTTCACGGTTGCGACCTTCGGACAAGGTCACGCGATACCAGTGATTGGAGCCCTCGCCCCCTTCGTCGCGCAAGCTGTTGAAGCGGGCCTGCCCGTCTTCGAGCTGAATACCTTCGGTCAGGCTCTTGATCTGCTCTTCCGTCAACTCGCCCATGATGCGCACGGCGTACTCGCGTTCGAGTTCGTAACGCGGGTGCATCAGTTGGTTGGCCAGCTCACCACTATCGGTGAACAGCAGCAGGCCGCTGGTGTTGAAGTCGAGGCGCCCGATGGCGATCCAGCGCCCGCGGCGCAAGGCCGGCAAGCGATCGAACACGCTCGGGCGGCCTTCGGGGTCATCACGCGAAACGATCTCGCCTTCCGGCTTGTGATAGACGAGAACGCGCGGCGCCCGCTCGGCAAAGCGCAGATTCACCAGCTTTCCATTGACCTTGACACGGTCGCCCGGGCCGATCTTCTGCCCCAGGAATGCCGGCATGGTATTGACGCTCACACGCCCCGCCACGATCCATTCTTCGATCTCCCGGCGCGAGGCGACCCCCGCTTCGGCAAGCTTCTTCTGGATACGCTCGGTGGCGCCGTCCGCCTGGGCAGCCGCCCCACGCTTACGGCCATTGGCCCCTTCGCGATCATCGGCAGCGCCGACGGCGCCCAACATGGCCGATTGATCGTCGTCGGCGTCGAAATCCTCCTCGTCGTCGTAGCGAGGCTCGAGATCGATGAGGCCGAAATCGGCCTGGGTTTCGCTATTGGGGTCCGGACGGGGACGGCGCGGGCCGTTCGAGCGACTGCTCGTCGTTCTGCGTGCGTTCGGGTTCGGGGCTTGCTTGGCTGCCGGGGGTCGCGGCGTGCTCGGACGCGGGCCGCTGGGCCGGTCCGAACGGCGCTGCGAATTCCCCTTCGCTTTCATCGGGGCTCGTTTCGGTGTTCTGGGCGATGTCGACAAGGTCAATGACTCCTTCAACCTCGGTCAGGGGCGGCAGCTCTGTCAGGCTGCGCAGGCCGAGGTCGTCGAGAAACTTTTTGGTCGTGGCATAGAGGGCCGGGCGGCCCGGAGTGTCGCGGTAGCCGACAGTGTCGATCCATCCGCGTCCTTCCAGCAGCTTGACAATCTGGCTGGATACGGCGACACCGCGTATCTCTTCGATGTCGCCTCGGGTGACAGGCTGGCGATACACAATGATCGCCAGCGTCTCCATGACGGCGCGAGAATAACGCGGCGCGCGGGTTTCCTTCAACCTGTCGAGATAAATTTGTAGATCGGGACGCGTGCGGAAGCGCCAGCCGGAGGCCAGCCGCACCAGTTGCACAGAGCGATCCTGCCAATCCTGCTGCACATCGGTGAGCAGACGGTTGATCAGTTCGCCGCCCAGATCGGGCTCGAACATACGGCGCAATTCGTTGGTGCTGAGCGGGTCGGCCGCCGACAGCAGCGCAGCCTCCAGCACCTGGCGCACCAGCGCGACGTCCACGCCGGCCTCACTATCGGCCAGGGGCGCCAAGGCGGATTCCTGGCCGATATCGGCCGCCGGGCTGTCCAGCAAGGACTCGTCATCGTTCTCGATGGCGGCTTGATCCGACTCCAGATCAGGCATCGACAGGTTCTTGTGGGAGTCGGACATAGATTTGTTCCATCGGCGCATTCTGCGTAATGTTGATCAGCCGCTCCTTGCACAGTTCGAGCACGGCCAGAAAGCCCACCACCAGGCTGGAAGGGCCGTACGACAAATCAAACAGGTCGGTGAACGGCACGTTGTGGCGTCCGGGCAAGCGCCGCAGGATTTCGGTCATGTATTCGCGCACCGACAATTCTTCGCGATGAATGCGGTGGTGCTGCGTCAGTCGTGCGCGCTGCAAGAGCCCCAGCCAGGCATGCTGCAGATCGGCCAGGCTCACATCGGGCAGACGCTCGACGGCCACGGCAGCGATATGCACCGCCGTCCATTCGTAATCGCGCTCCGCGCGCGGCAGCACGGCCAGATTCTGCGCCCCGCGCTTGATGCGCTCATACTCCATCAGACGCCGGACGAGTTCGGCGCGCGGATCCTCGGCTTCAGCGTCGTCCCCTTTCTCACGCGGCGGACGTGGCAACAGCATGCGCGACTTGATGTCCAGCAGCATGGCCGCCATCAGCAGATACTCGGCGGCCAACTCCAGATTGCTGGCGCGCATTGCCTCGACGTACTGCAGATACTGCGCAGTGAGCGGCGCCATCGGAATGTCCAACACATTGAGGTTAGCGCGGCGGATCAGATAGAGCAGCAGATCCAGCGGCCCCTCGAAGGTATCGAGGAACACCTCCAGCGCATCCGGTGGAATGTACAGGTCGGTGGGCATCTCGACCATCGGCTCGCCATAGATACGAGCAGGCGCACGCGCCTCGTCAATGACGGGGGCGGGCTGTCCTTGGTGGACGAGGTCTGCAGGGAACGGCGGAGTGTCAGCCTTCATTTACACCCAGAGGATGTCGCGGTCAGCTTTGTATGATAACAGCCGCGCTAGCCCCCCCACCTGCAATCGGCATGTCGAGCCCAGCTTCACGGGCCTACAAAACAATTGCGCCGCATCATGCAGCGAACAGACGTCCGTATTGCTCCTCAACCGCTGCGGGCGAATAGTGCTCCAGATAGATTTGACGGGAAAGCTCACTGTGCCGCGCATTTTCAGAGGGGTCGAGCAATCCCTTGCATAGACTCGCAAACAGTGAGAGGTCGTCTTCAACCAAAATGCCGCCATCGTCTCTGAGCGTAATGCCCTCCGCCCCATAAGTAGTTGATATGACCGGCACCCCGAGCCGCACTGCATCGATCACTTTGATCTTGACGCCAGAACCAAACAGCAACGGCGCGACCATGGCAGCACAGCGCGCGAGCATGACATCCAAGTCATTAACAAAACCTTCGATCGTGACATGACCCGAGAATTTCTCTGCCATTGCTTGAAGGCGCGGACTGGGAAATCGGCCAATGATTCTCAGCACACAATCGGGCATCGAATCGAGCATTTGCTCCATATGACGCTCGATGAAGGTCTCGATCGAAAAAGCATTGTGCGCGAGATTGAGAGAGCCGAGAAACACGAATTCCGAGCGTCCGTCCCATGATCTGGCAACGACACGCGACTGATCCATGCCGAGCAGGGGACTGACTACACGAACGTTCTTGATGACCGCCTCCGTCATGAGATAACGAACCTCCTCCTGGCTGATCAACAAGGCCAGATCAAAATCTGAAGGCATTCGATATTCGGTCTTCTGAACTAGGTCACGCTCAAATCCGAGAAGAAGGCGCTTGACGAACGCGCTTGATCGATACAAAGGCATCAGAAAGCGCGGAATATTACTCGCAAAGTTACCCATGGCGTCGATGCCCGCGCCGGGAAAATTCGCCATCGCATGCAAAATTCGCTCGTATCGAACGGAAAAAAGATCGTCCATATAAAGGACAGATCTAAATGACCTATTGGCAACGCCCGACAGATACTGCCCTGTGCGAACCGTATCGAAAAGCACCATATCCGGAGCAAATTGTGCAATCTTTGCATCAATCACGTTCGATGCGTCGCGGGACCAGAAAAGAGACTCCTGAATGCTCTTGTGCCGGGTCAGCAGCGATGAAAAGCAAAGATTCCAGAGCTTTCGCAACAGCCCAGGTTTTTGGACCACCGTCACCTCGACATCCGCCGGGACAGCCGCCGGCTCGAAGCACACCATTTTGAAATCACCGGGCGCGCAGACCTGTCGAAAATAATCGACAAAACCACCCAACACCACCTTTTTTCCAACGCTCTTCGGATAGGGCGCAATCGTACTGATAAACAACACACGCATTATCTTATTTCAGCCCCAATGCACGACGATAGACCTGCGCCACCTGCTGACCCATGCGTTGGGCAGACATCTCACGGTCATAACGCGCCGCCCCCTTTTTCGCCAGCTCTGTACGCAAAGCAGAATCATCACACAAAGCGCGAATACCGTCTGCGATTGATTGGAGGTCCAGGGGATCAACCAACAGCCCCCCCTCTCCCGCAATTTCATTCATGGGCGGAAGGTCGGACACCAGCACGGGTACGCCGAATGCAAATGCCTCCACAATGGGCATCCCGTACCCCTCCTTGAGACTCGGGAACAGTACGGCCAATGAGTTTCGAAGGTAAGCAACCATCGTGGCATCGTCAACGAAGCCAGGAAAGATCACCGAATCGGATCGAAATCTATCTGCCAACTGGGCAGCCGCATCGATACCCAACACTACCAATTTGACGCCCGGCAGATTGAGTGACGAAAAAGCCTCAATACACGCTGCTGAGTTCTTATGAGGGCTGATACCACCCACGTGGACGAAATATGCGCCACCGGGAGAGGCAAAATCCGTGGCTAGCGGCACCTGGCGATAAAAATCAACGGATGTATAAATGCGCTGTGCAGCAAGCCCCATCTCGTTTTGGATGCGGGCCACGTAATACTCGCTCAGTGTAATGACCTTGCATCGACGCTTACTGTTCCACGCACTAGCAATCAAGCGGTACAAATTTCCAGCACGCTGATAAACCGAACCTCCGGAAAGCTCTTTAAATATCAGGTCGTGCACAGTCACGACGTAAGGCAACCCTAACAACCATCCCAACAAGGGCGTCGTATTGTAGGGAAAATGGATCAGATCGGGACGCAACTTGCGCGCAACCCAAGGCAAATAAAATTGCTCCCAAACCGGAAACGGAAGCGAAGGACCCCGCCGATATTCGAGAACATCTGAAAAGAGCAAACTTTCTTCACGCATATGTTCGGGGACAGTAACGGTGACCGCCACCTCGCCGGCACTCGCCACCACACGCAAAGCGTTGAGCAATTCCTGAGCGTACCGACCCATACCTCGTGGCTTCTCAAGATAGAAGCCATCAACAAGAACCCGCATCTTTGTCAAGTTAGACCTCTTTGAAAAACCGCTTAAAAATCAATTTATACGACAGGGTCGCGATCGCAATATATGACACATTGAACGCGATCCAGACGATCCAACTTCCTCGCATGTAAAACACAAGATTCATTAGCATCAGCAATGCCATCAAACGGGTCCAAGGACCGTACTTACCCCCTGCCAACGCACGCGTCCCCAGCACGCATATTGCATTCAAGAGCCCAGGGAACAGAACAGTCCCAAAATAGCCAAAAGCGACATAGGCAGACTCAATTCCCGGGGGCAATACGCTCGCCGTATACCAATACAACGTCTCAACATCGTCCGTAAAAAATTCAATAAGGGGCTTTATGCCTCCAGGCAAAACCTGGAGGAACCCTCTAATGACTATTGAGAATGCAATCCACGGAGAACCCCAAGGATCTCCCTGTCCGGTCGACATGGCCCCTGCTAGAGAAGACATCGCCTCAACACCAACCCTATAGTTTCTCTCCACGGAAAGCAGGCTCAGCTCCTTATTTTCAAGAACAAAGTCGGCAATGCGTGACACATCAGCATCCGTATAATTCAGAGCATCGCGAATGGCACCAAATATGAGAGCAACCATCGCCAACATCACACACCCAATCAGATATCGCCCAATTCCAGGAAGTCCTTTTTGGGCTGGCGACAACCCTCGATAATGATGAGTAGCTCGCGTAAAAGCGAGAATTAAAATATACGCTATCGCGTGAATTCTTGAGAATGTAAACGTAACAACCAATACCAGTAGAAAGAGCCCGAGATCGTAAATAGAAACCCTATCTCCATACATTGATTTAAACAATACAGGAAAAATGCCCGGCGAAAGTCCAACCAGAAAAATAGTCGACCCTGAAACGAAGCCGGGGCGGCTACTTTGCAAATAGACATCCAGGCCAACAACAAAGAAAACAAGAATAATTGACAACAAACCACTGTATGCATATAAAAAAACATACAGACTCGACCCAGGCGCAAACACTCTTCTTCTGCGTACACATTCAAATCTCACTGTTTTATTCAACAATGAGATGAGAAAAAAGAATGTCGAAGTCAAAGCCACATATACAAGCGCCTCTGAATACCCAGCCACACTAATTTCATGCTCCAGATAAGAGGGGTAGTTTGAAACCTCGAAATCCAAAGCAATCTGCACCGACTGAAAGACAACAAGAACTATAAATATCAGACAAAATAAAGAATAGAATACAAGGCTCTTTCTATATGCCACATAAGCACCCGCCACACACATAAACATCGAGTACGCGGACATTGCAACACCAAGAAAAACCACGTCATGAGCAATATATTCAATCATTGCTTGATGATCATCTCATTAAATCTTCAAGCGGGGAGTAGCACCAAGGACTCGTCGAAGCCTCAAAACCAAAGCATCAAGACAACTCTTCCCAAAAACAGTCACCAATGCAAAATAGATGTGAAACATCGGATATCTGCCCAAACCCAATCTAGAAAGCCCTCTGTAGTAATTGAAAAACACGGGAAACGGCTTGTCCGCATGGTAAGAAATCCAGGGCAGTGAATAGTTGGCAATATCTCCGAGCAAGGCGTGACTCACCTGCGGCGAGTACAAATCCAAATGGCGTGCGATTTTAACCATCCCTGCCATCATTTTTAGTCTCGCTTTAACCGTGTATTCACCTGGCGTAAACTCACCCCGCTCGGCGGCAGCGTTCCCGAATTGTGGCCGTTCATCTGCTCGGCACAGCGCGATCAGGTCGGGAACATAAACGCAAGAGTGATCCACGAGCAAACGTCCAACCACGTACATCTGGTAATACAGAGTTCCATCAAAGTCAGTACATTCGAAATCGAGCGTCGGTTTACGCAGAACGGTGAGCCCAGCCAGAACACATGAGCGGCGATAGCCGAATCTCATCGCAGCCGGTCCCGGACTGAGCGTAACGCCTTCTTTGAAATAGCGCACGCATCCAGTCATATTCGATGCATCACCTTCGAACCAGCCGTAGGCCCGTAATAGAACGCCGCAACCCGGATTGCTCGCGATCGCCACGGATATGGCGTGGACGGCCCCATCTGCGAGCAGATCGTCATTCCCCAGGAACAGGCAATAATCACCAGTCGCGACGCGCAACAACTGACGAATGTTGCCATCAAAGCCGAGATTGACTTTGTTCTCGTGGTAGACGATTAGCCCCGGATACTTCTCCTGATATTCACACACAATCTGCCTGATGGCAGCTTGCTCGGGAGATCTGTCCTCACAAATGACGACTTCGTGTAAGTCCGACTGTGACACGACCGAATCGAGCACTTCGCGGAGATATTGCGAACGATTGTAGGAGGGAATACAAACTGAGATCGTTCGGTTATTCATGTTTATGAGTATTCACTGATTCAGACTTTAGCCAGCCGTCTACGGCAGAAAAACGCTTGACAACCCGAGCAGGCATCCCGACCGCAAGACAATCGGCCGGGATATCTCGCACGACGACCGAGTTGGCGCCAACCACGGCGCCGCTTCCAATTATCACGCCGCCGCAAATGACCACGCCGTCACCAATCCATACCCGGTCCCCAATAACGATGGGGCCACGAGAGTAAAGCGACCTGTCAGCCGGCGCGGTGCCAGGCAAACTGGGGGCGACGGAGTCATAACGACCGTGACCATGGTCGCCGATGTAGACGTTCGAACCGATCAAGACATCGTTGCCGATGCTTATCTCGCGGACAGAACTGATATGTACGTTGTCGCTTAGCGAGACATTGCGAGCGATGCGAAGGGATGGGGTATAGGAGGTGCCTCGGTAATCACCAAGAGCTTCCAGCCACAAGTTCTTCCCGCAACGAAATCCCGCCTCGATCCGGATCGCCGACAGCCCTCGTATGTACGCCCCCGTGCCAATCGTTCCAGCCTCGGCAACGAATATGCGTCGATAGACACGACCGCGCAGATTTGCAGATGCGCGCCTCAACAACTCCAGCGCGAATACCCAAACGCCGTTATGAGCGATATATCGAGCGGCCTTACCCATGGTTAGTCTTAGCTCCTGTATATGCCAGACTCACGCCAGCTTCCTTTTGCGGTTCCCAAGGGACTCAAGTATCAGATCATGCACGCGTATGGCCTTGGCCCCCATGGAGCACAATACTCTCGTGGTAAATGCAAAAGCCAACGGCCATTCACTGATGAGGCGCACGATCTGGCAGCTCAATGCCCCTGCCACGTCTGGCCGCACGATGGCCGCCGAAGCTTGTTCTGCTGTGAATCGGCCCACACCACCGGTCCTGACTTTCCATGCGAGACCGGGCAGGTAGCCGAATGCGGTACGCCGGATAACAGCCCGTGCGACCAATGAGTCGGCGCCAAATTGCTGACTGACAATAGAGGGGAAATACTCCCCAAACACCTTTAATACCGCATAGCCTCCAGTATTTCCGGAAGTCGCCAGCACGCAGGGCTCGGGTATGTAGAGCAATTTCCGACCTTCAGCCAAGGTGCCCAAGATCCAAGACAATTGCACCAGATTGGTCTTGTTGTACCGGCGCAGTTGCTGAGACGTGGCTTTATCGACAAACGTTGCGCGCTTGACCACCATTCCTGATATGAAAGTCGTCCAAACGTTAACGCGACGAGCGAAGGTCAAGGTTTCCAGTTGAAGCGGGCTGACATTCGGCACGGGGTCATCTGGCCGGTGATCCTTCAATTCAGCACACCAATCACTCTCCAGGTAGACCAAGTCAGGCTGCTGGGCCGCCACGAGCTTGAGAACGTACCCGACAGCCCCGGCACGAGGCAGGTCGTCATCTCCCATCAACCAAAAATACTCGGCGTCATCAGCCTCGACGCATCCACAGAAGTTCTCATCCATACCGAGATTCTGCGAATGGCGAATCATGCGCAGATTCGGCATGCGCTCGGCAAACCGGGCCATCACTACCGAGGTCGAATCGGTTGAACCGTTGTCGCTCACCAAGACGCCGACCAGTTCTTCAAGCCCCGTCAGTTCATGGGCGAGCGTCTCAAGCAGCATCTCTAGATGCACGCAGCGGTTATAGGTGGGTATCAGGATCGAAAGACGTTTCTTCGTCATCAATGCGGCTTGGCGTAGTAGCAAGTAAAGAGACGCGCCGTCCAAGGCAGGACGACCACCATGGTAATCACGGTCTGCGAGAGCATTGTCGGGAAGGTGCCGAGCTTCGACGCGAAATAGGCCGCGGTGAGCGTCAGCACAGCAGCCGTCACCGAAACCGGCAGCATTGGCTCCTTGCCATGCGCGCGCATGTAGGTAGCCGCACCATAAATTGCCGTATTACCGACGGTTCCGACGGCAATGGCCAGCAGGGTAGGCATGTCGATAAGGCGGCTCGCCTGCGGCAAGCCGAAATGGAGAGACAGAGAAACACCGAGCACTACGCAGGCACACCCGACGAGAGTCAGCGTAGTGGCCCGCACAAATGTCGCTTTGAACAAGCGATCCAACTCGACACGATCGCCACGCGAGATGAGTCCGGTGATCAATGGAATACGCGCATTGAACCAACTCACACCAAGCGATTGAATGGCCGTAAAAATGGCGATCGTCAGTCCAAGACGGCCGGCAGCAGTAGCGCCCAGATGGATGAACGTAAGCGGCGTAAACAGCTGGTACATCAAGTATCCGCTCATCCAGCTGACCGCGATCCGCCACTGGAATGGCAGCACCTCTTTACGCCAGTCGATGGCGTGCTCCTGCGACGACTGGGCGACGTCACCAAACATACGCAATACGTGATCTTTGCTTCGCAACCAGCGGCTCGTCCACACGCTGGCGACGAGCGTGTTGATCGGAATGGCCCACAATCCCGCTCCAGAGAAAAGACATGCCCACGTCATCAAAAACCCAATGATGGACTGTCCCAGACGGAGCCGAGCAACCTGCCCCACCTGCCCGCACCCTTCCGTAACGGCCAGCAAAGGTGAAAAATAAAGATTGATGGCCGTGAATATTGCCAGCCCCACCCAGGGGCCAAGCCATTCAGTCGCAGGCAGCGATCCTTCGTTACGGAATAGCGCTGCGCCAGCGAGCCCGGTGATCACAAAGAAGAGCACGGCGGCAATCCGATACCATCTGCGTAGCATCGCCAGTGTTGATCGCACGCGCAACAGGTGGCGGTTGCCATCTTGGCCCCTGCCACGCTCATGCAAAGCCATCTCCTTGCTCGTGATCTGCGTGATCACTTGGTTCAGTCCGAGTTCGAAGAAAACCTGCAGCCCCAACAGGCTCGAGAAGGTGAAGTAATAGCCTTGTTGTTGCGGTGACAGCGTCGCCGGAATGGCAAGAACCATGACGCCACCGGCCAGAATGGTCCAACCGCGCATGAGCAGAGTGGTCGCCACATGGAAGTCCATGCCCAGCACAGACAGCCAGCGGCCGAGCGATGCTTTCATGTCCTGGCTACTCGCGCTTCGACATCCCTGACCAAGCGCGTCAAACCTTCGCGCAGTGAGACCCGAGGATTCCATCCGCGCGACGACAGCCAGCTCGTGTCAGCCACCGAAGAATCTATCCCCTGAGTCATCGCGATATCGCCAAACCCGAGTACCGAGCCAGAACGCGCGATATCGTGCAGTTGCTTGAACACATCACGCACAGGGATAGCCACGCCGCGGCCACATTCAACGACCGCAACCCCATCCCATTCCGAATGAGCGGCAATCATGGCGGCCTCGACCACGTCATCCACGAACACGAAATCGCGTCCCTGCACACCACTTGTCATGGCAATACGCGGGACCCCCTCCACGAGTTGCTTCGTGACGGCCGGCAGCGCTTTGGTGAACGCCTCACCGGGGCCATACACCTGTTCGATCTGCAATAGGGCTAAGCGCAACGCCTGCTCATTCGCAAAGCCGTTCAGCCGTTTGGCGAGTTCATTCTTTGAACGCGTGTAGCGCGCTTGCGCAGTCGCCTCTGGAGGGAATTTGCGGAAAAAGGTGTCGCCCAATATGCATGTAGCCGCAAGCCCCTGCGCCTTCAATCTGGCAACAATGGACATCGGTAGATCGACATTGATGGCGGAGATCGTAGCGTCGTCGATGGAGGGACGATCGTAGACCACCCCGAAATTGAAAAAGTGAGTCGCGCCTTCGCTTGCCCGATCAAGATCTGCGTCGGACAGACCGAACCACGCAAGACGCGCATCGTCCTTCAATTTTGCGTCGCCGGTCGCGGAGCCGGAGCTGACGATCCGGACCTGGGCACCACGCGCCAATAGCGCGCGCACCAGTCGACTACCGACAAAGCCGGTCCCTCCGGTGACGACGGCGATCTCCGCAAATGACATCAGAAATTGACCCCGAAGAACTCTTCGAGCTTGGCCACGATGTAATCCAGATGCGCCGTACTCAGGCCAGGGAATGTACCCAGCCAAAATGTCTGGTTCATCACGATGTCGGTATTGGACAGTTCGCCACTAATGCGGAAATTTCGGCCGATCATGTACGGCTGGCGAGTCAGGTTGCCGGCGAACAACAAACGCGTGGCGATCTTGTTCTGCTCAAGGTAGTTGAGCAGGTCAACGCGCTTGACGCCGGCCTCTTCCTTCAGCACGACAGGAAAGCCGAACCATGATGGGTCAGCGTTTGGCGTGGCCTCCGGCAGGTGCAGGAACTGCTCGCAAGACTGCAAACGTTCCTTCAGATAAGCAAAATTAGCCTTGCGTATTGCAATGAATTCGTCCAGACGGTCGAGCTGCGCCAACGCACATGCCGCCTGCATATCCGAGATCTTTAGGTTGTAGCCAAGGTGGCTGTATGTGTATTTGTGATCGTAGCCTTCGGGCAGATTGCCCAGCTTCCAGCAGAAACGCTTGGCACAGGTGTTGTCCTTGCCGGGAGGGCAGTAGCAATCACGCCCCCAGTCACGGAAGGACTCTGCGATCTGCTTGAGTTCCGAATCATTGGTGAATACTGCCCCGCCCTCGCCCATCGTGATGTGGTGCGCGGGATAGAAGCTCAAAGTCGCGATATCGCCGAAGGTGCCGACGAGCTGGCCGTTGTAGGTCGCACCCAGTGCATCGCAACAATCTTCGACCAACCACAGGTTGTACTTCTTGCACAGAGCCGTCACCACCTCGAGATTGAATGGATTACCCAGCGAATGAGCCAGCATGATGGCCTTGGTCTTCGGCGAGATCGCAGCCTCGATTTTGCTAGCATCGATGTTGTGCGTCGCCAAATCGACATCGACAAAAACCGGCACGGCACCGAATTGGAGAATAGGATTCACCGTCGTCGGAAAGCCTGCGGCCACGCCGATCACCTCGTCGCCAGGCTTGATGGCACGCTCGCCCAGCTTGTGCGATGTCAGCGTCGAAAAAGCCACCAGATTAGCGGACGAACCCGAATTGACAGTAATGAGATGCTTGACTCCCAGGTACCCCGCCAGACGTTCTTCGAACATAGCGTTGAAACGGCCCGTGGTCAGCCAACCATCCAAACTGGCTTCCACCATGTTTTTCAGTTCAGCGGCACCGATCACCTTGCCGGAAACCGGCACAGCCGTCTCTCCCGGCACGAAAGGCTTGGGCGCGTACACGATGTCCGCATACTCTTGAACGAGCTCGGCGATCTGTTGGCGGATTGCCGCGGGGGATTTGGGGTGCATTTCGATTTTGATACTCGTCACGTTATAACCTGATCAGTTGTTGGCAGACTGGAACTGGGCAATCTGCTGGAGACACTTCTGCCGCATGTCCCCCTGCTCCAGCCAGCTCTGATGCCATTCGACAATTTTGTGAAGCGCGATTGCCAGAGGCCAACGCGGCTGCCAGTCAAGCCGCGCTTTGGCCTTGGAAATATCCAGTTTGAGGTAGTTCGCTTCATGGGGATGATTGGCGTCGTCCAATTGCCAGCGGCTTCCGCTGCCCCATGCCTCGACCATGTGTTCAACGATCCACTGAACGGGACGGGCGTCGTCGTCGTGAGGACCGAAGTTCCAGCCTTCGGCAAAGGTCTGTCCCTCACCATAGAGTCGCTGGGCAAGCGCCAGATAGCCAGACAGAGGCTCCAGCACGTGCTGCCATGGCCGGGTAGCGTGGGGGTTTCGTATGACGACAGGATGCCCCTTTTCAAATGCGCGCAGGATATCGGGCACCAAACGGTCGGCAGCCCAATCGCCGCCTCCGATGACATTGCCGGCGCGTGCAGACGCCAATGCAATACCGCTTTGCTGGAAAAAAGAACGGCGATACGCTGAGGTCACCAATTCAGAACAGCCCTTGCTGTTGCTGTAAGGGTCATACCCGCCCATGGGCTCGTCTTCGCGATAGCCCCAGACCCATTCGTTGTTCTCGTAGCACTTGTCAGTCGTAACGTTGACAATCGCCTTGACGGTGCCGACCTGACGCGCGGCCTCAAGCACATGAACAGTGCCCATGACGTTCGTGGCATAGGTCTCGACCGGCGCCTGATACGAGTAACGTACCAAAGGCTGTGCCGCCATGTGAATAACGATCTCCGGCTGGCATGCACGCATGGCAGCCAACACAGTTTCATAATCCCTGATGTCGCCGAAAGTGCTGGTCATGTCAGTTGCGACCCGTGCCTCGTCGAACAAGGCGGGCACGGTAGGCGGCCTCAGCGCCAGCCCGTGCACATCAGCACCCATCGACTGCAACCAAATGCTGAGCCAACTGCCTTTGAAACCCGTGTGCCCGGTAAGCAGAACGCGCTTGCCGCGCCAGAAATCCGGCAGGATATCCGCCATCGTTAGTCCCATTTCTTCCAGGGAGCCTTTCCGCTGCTCCACAGATCTTCGAGAAGGTGCTTGTCACGCAAGGTGTCCATCGGCTGCCAAAACCCTTGGTGCTCATACGCCATCAGCTGACCGTCCTCGGCCAGCCTCATGAGCGGCTCCTGTTCCCAGATCGTGCTGTCGGCGTCGAGATAGCCGAGCACCTTGGGCGAGAGCACGAAGAAACCGCCATTGATCATGGCACCGTCACCCTTGGGCTTTTCCTTAAAGCTCATCACCTGACGGTTCTGGATATCCAACGCACCAAATCGGCCCGGCGGGTAAGTGGCCGTCAAGGTCGCCCATTTGCCATGCTTGCGGTGGAATTCCAGGGTAGCGCCAATGTCGATATCACCTACACCATCACCATAAGTAAAACAAAAGGCCTCTTCGTCCTTGACGTAATCCGCTACACGTCGCAGACGGCCGCCTGTCATCGAGTTGTCACCGGTATCGACCAGGGTCACCTTCCACGGCTCCGCGCGTTTTTCGTGCACGTGGATGCTATTGGCACTCATGTCGAAGGTCACATCCGACATGTGAAGGAAGTAGTTGGCGAAATACTCTTTGATGATGTAACCCTTGTACCCGCAGCAGATGACGAAATCCTGAATGCCGTGGTGGGCGTACATCTTCATGATGTGCCACAGGATGGGCTTGCCACCGATTTCGACCATCGGTTTGGGTCGCGTCGACGTTTCTTCGCTCAGGCGTGTGCCGAGCCCTCCTGCGAGAATGACAGCTTTCATTTCGATGATCCTAGTTGGATGAATTCATTGCAGAACAGACGAAGGCGTCAGAATAGAAGCGGCGTAGCGGCAACCCTGCGTCCGTCAGCATGAGTTTGGCGCTATGGATCATCGCATCCGATCCACATGCGTAGACGGCGGTGTTTCGTAGGTCCGAACGTATCGCAAGCAGTGCATCCTGAACGTAACCTCTGGCACCGACCCAAGCGCTTCCTCCTCGCGACAACACAGGAATATAGGCGTGCTGACCACCAATACCCTCCATATCCAGATACAGATCTACCGAGGTACGCCCCCCCCACAACACGGTCACGGAGCGCGGGCGCTGATCAACGGCCAGGTCCGCCATCGATTCAAGCATGGCCTTGACAGGCGCGATGCCCGTCCCCGTCGCCAGAAAAATCAGGTCTAGGTCCGCACTGTCTCGTAAGAAGAAGGTGCCAAGAGGCCCATTCAAGCGCAGCAAATCGTTAAGCTTGGCTTGATTGAACCAATATTGGCTCATGGCGCCCCCATCAACAGCCCGGATGTGCAGTTCCAGCACCTTGTCAGCAGTGCAAGCCTTCGCCAACGAATAACTGCGGCGCAGCCCCCCGGGGCCAATGATGTCAACGTACTGCCCCGGAATGAAATTGAAATCGGCGGTGGGTGGGAGGCGCAGGCGCACCTGCATGACATCGGGCGCCAGACGTTCGATCGCGCTGATTCGGCAGGGCAGCGTCTTGGCAACGGGCAGCACCACCCCTCCCAGATCTTCCACCTCAATAGTGACATCCGTGGTGGCCGTGCGAACGCAGCTGAGAATCCAGCCATCGGCTTTCTCTTCTTCGCTCAGGCCAGTCTCTGCCTGCAGAGCGGTTGTGTCGCCACTGACGACCTTGCATTTGCACGTACTGCAACGCCCTGTCTTGCAACTATATGGCAAGGAGGTCCGCGCCTGTACAGAAGCATCGAGGATCGAGGTACCTTGCTCCGCGCTAAAATGAGCGCCTGAAGTGAGTGTGATTTCCGGCATCTTCAACTCACTGGCGACCGTATGTGTCTTCGAATCTGACAATGTCGTCTTCGCCGAGATAACTGCCGGACTGCACTTCGATGATCTCGAGCGGAATCGTGCCCGGATTCGCCAGGCGATGGACTTCTCCCAAAGGAATGTACGTGCTCTGATTTTCACTCAGCAACATCGTCTGCGTGCCGTTGGTCACCTCGGCCGTCCCTTTGACCACGATCCAGTGCTCGGCGCGGTGATGATGCTTTTGCAGACTCAGGCTTGCCTTAGGCTTGACCTGGATGCGCTTGACTTTGAAGCGTCCATCTTCATCAATACTGTCATACCAGCCCCAGGGGCGATGCACCTTGCGATGTAGATTGCGTTCGCTCCTCACACGCTGACTCAGCATGTCCACAATACGTTTGACATCTTGGCTGCGCGATTTGTCAGCAACCAACACGGCATCCGGTGTTTCGATGACGACCAAGTCTTCCACACCGACGAGGCTGACCAGCCGACTGGTCGCTCGGACCAGCGTGTTCCGGCAATCAGAGGCCAACACATCGCCCAAACTGGCGTTACCGGCTTCATCTTTCGGCAGTACGCTCCAGACGGCATCCCAGGCACCCAGGTCGTTCCATCCTGCAGCGAGGGGGATCATCTTGATCGGCAGAGCGCTGCCAGGACATTTTTCCATGACGGCGTAGTCGACCGACTCGCTCGGCACGCTGGCAAAGACATCCTTTGCGGGACGAATGAAGACTCCGTCTTGCGTTTTGCCCGCCCATGCCAGTTCGACCGCCTTTGCAATATCAGGTCTGAACGCATTGAGCGCATTCAACCATACCGAGGCCCGGAGGACGAACATCCCTGCGTTCCAGAAATACCCTCCCTGCGCCAAATACTGGCGGGCCGTTTCAAGATCAGGTTTTTCGACGAAACGCTCAACAGAGGCGACAACCATGTCGCCGCAGGCCGAATCCGCGACGCGGATATAGCCATAGCCAGTGTCTGGTCGATTCGGCGTGATGCCAAGGATGACCACGCCCCCTTCCGCAGCGACAGCCACAGCCTGGCGCATCGCGGCCTGGAAGGCGGGCTCATCGGCGATGGTCTGATCTGCTGGCGTCACGACTAGTATTGGATCTTCGCCATTTTGCCGCGCCGCCAGACAGGCCAGCGTAAGCGCCGGAGCCGTATTACGACCAACGGGTTCGAGCAGGAAGGATGCATCCTCGATACCAGCCTCGCGCAGTTGTTCCTGGGCGAGAAAACGATGCTCTTCATTGCTGACGACATAGGGCGCCGCAACGGACATGCCTCGATTGCCGATGGAAGCCAGACGACGAGCCGCTTGCTGGAACAGGCTCTCGTTTCCCGTCAGACACAAGAACTGCTTCGGAAAGCCGGCCCGCGACAAAGGCCACAGCCGTGTACCTGAGCCGCCACAAAGAATCACCGGCTGGACCGGCGTTGCTGTCATGCTATATCTCTCCAGATATTTTATCTTTAAAGCGTCCACGCGATCAGGCGCGCACATGAACCTTACCCTGGCTACCATGCGCACGAAGCCCGCCACACAATGATGTGACAGACTCCCATACTGGCGGAGATCTTCTTTATCCTTGGGAATGAATTACCGACACAATCACACTCCGGCAAGGTATGCCGCAGAAGTGAGATCGACATTGGAACACTGACGCCCAGGTCCGCGCCTAACGCGGGCGTATCCCTACCCTATGGCTGCCGACACGAAAGCCGATGCCTAATACGCCCCCTGCCCCCGCAGCACCACAAAAGCGGTTCGGAATAGAATGACAAAATCGCTCCACACCGACCAGTTTTTTACGTACCGGCCATCAAGCGCCACGCGATAAGCATAGCTCGTATTGCTACGGCCGCTCACCTGCCACAGCCCCGTCATTCCAGGACGCGCGGACAGATATAGGCCTTGATGTTCGCCGTAACGCTCCAGTTCGGCCGTCACGATGGGGCGTGGGCCGACCAGGCTCATATGGCCCACCAGCACGTTCCATAATTGTGGTAGCTCGTCCAGACTGGTGCGTCGCAGGAACTGACCGATGCGCGTAACGCGTGGATCGTCCCGCAGTTTAAAATCACGCTCCCATTCGGCTTTGATTTCGGGATCCGATTCGAGCAATTTGCGCAGGACTTCGGCGGAATTCGTCACCATCGTACGGAACTTGTAGCACGGGAAGGGCTTGCCCCCTTTCCCCACTCGCATATGAGCAAACACAGCGGGGCCGCCATCGGCCTTGATGCGACAGTACAAATATACGAAGAGCGGCGAGAACGTGACCATGATCGCGAGCGACACTAAGATATCCATCGCACGCTTGGTCCAACGCGCCAATGGCTGAGCGAGAACGTTGTTTACGCGCAGCATCAATACCTCTTCCGAATGGAAGTGATTGACCGTCAGCCCGTGCAGCGGCAGCCCCCGAAAATCTGGCACTACTGCAACTTCGCGACGGTCCCTTGCCAGCATACCGACCAGCCATTGCTGACGACGTAGCCCCCCCTGGTCCATGGCGACTATCAACTGCGCTTTCATCGCCTCGGAAGGGCTGAGCCCCTCGACCGCGCAATATGGCAACACGGGGATGTGTCCTTCCCCCATGCGAATGGTCTGCCGGACGATAACGTCGCCAGGCGCAGCGACGAATGCACAGACCGCCAGCCCCATCTGGGGCTCGCTCGCCACCGCCTTGGCCGTATCGATAGCGTTGTCCCCCATCCCGACGATGATGGTCGGCCGTTGCCAACAGCCAGCGGCCCGCAGCGCGTATCGCATGACACATCTGGCAAGCGGTATGAGCAAAAGCAAGCTCGCCCAGGCAAAGAGCACTCCACCACGCGAGGTCCACACTGCGCTAAAGAACACCAGCGCACCGTTGAGAACCGCGCCACAGAGCACCACCTTGATGATCTGCAGGGTTTCATCCCATAGCGGCATGCGCCGATCGTAGTGGGAGTGATACCAAAACAACAGTACGGAAAAGACGCCCAGCATCCAGAAAGCCGTGTCGCTCGGAACGGTTGCTGTTCCGCGCAGGCTGGAAATCAGATTGACCCACCCGCGGCCAATCGACGACGCAATGGCGAAGGCGGCGACGTCTCCAGCCATAAGGCAGATGCGATTCAGTGCGGGGTGGTAATTGCGCAGAGACTCTTCGAAATGCTCACGCCACGCCCGCTCGCGATCGGCCACGCCAGCGTCACCAGTCGAATTGGCGGCAACATACGGCCCCACCAAACCGTCAGGGCCAGCTGCAAAAGCGGCTTTCAGATTCATTGATGGCATCCTATATTCTGTTTGCCAGGTCGATCATTCTACCGAAACCGAATCAAACATCGGAACTCGAATAATTACACCAACCCATTACGGCCCTTTTGCAAACCGGCCCGAACAAAAACCCATCCACAGGCAGCAACAAAGCCAAGAAGTGTCGCAAAAACAACAATCAAAGCTCGCTTAGGTTTCGTTTGCTTCTGTGGAACCACCGCTTTGTCGAGCACCTGCACAATCGAAGTGTCACGCGCCTCGTCTACCCGCGCCAACTCTACTTGCTTCGCTAGCTGTTCAAACAGCGCTTCCTGGTATTTGAGGTCACGCATACGACGCACATACTCAAGACCATCCTGCGGCACGTTGCCTGCCGAAAACAGCACGCCCTCGCCACTTCCACCTTGGCGCTGAAGCTTGGCGAGTTGCTCCTTAAGCCCCACGATTTCAGTTTTTATGCGGCGTATGTCAGGATTGTCTGCAGTGGCGAACTCTCCCATAGCGACAAATTGCGCTTCTTTCGCAGCGATTTGGCCCCTCAAGCGGGAAATGCTCTCCACAACGACTTTCCCTTGCTCATCAAGCATAAGGAGACCCGTCCGCTGCTGCATTTCTTTGAATGCAATTTCCGCCACCGAAAGGTCTTGCCGAGTTTTGGTCAATTGCCGCTCAAAAAAAACACGCCGTTGAGCGGCCTCGGTTACAGCCAGTGTAGTTGTCAGTTTATAAAGCTCGTCAACATAACCGTTAGCCAGATCCGCTGCACGAGCCGGATTGCGATCGAGAACACTGATTTCAATTAAATTATCTTTGCCCGATGAGATTGTCGTACTTGCCGCGAGACTGGCCCGGGTCTCTTCGGGCACGTTCGTTTTATACACATCAGCGAGCTTGTAACGGGCGATCAAACCATCAGCGACGGTCCTACTTTTCAGTATACCGACATACATGTCATTCGGATTCTTGATACCCAGCACACCCGCTGCCCCGCTGAGAGAACCTGCTCCGAGCCCCGCCAAAGAACTCATCATGCTGGATTGGTTCTGCTGCGGCGGAAGCAGGCGGACGGATCCCGTATATTGCTTCGGTAGTAAGATGCTGACAACAATGGCAGCTATAGCAACCGTTGCCGTAAATGCAAATACAAAACCACGGCGGGCATTAATAATTTTGAACCAAACGACGAAATCAATTTCCTCGTCATAGGTGGAGACATTGCGGGCATCATGATTCATATTTTCAATCCCGCAAAACCTTAATCGCCGACACGCCCAACCCGAACTGATAGAAGATCTGCGACCAGTCCTTCAGCTCTTTGATCCACGACACGGGGTCATATTCTTCGGGCACCACGACGCTGTCATCCGGCATCAATTGCGTACCGCCAAAACGGCTGAACAGACCCGATTGCCGCTTGGACAGCACGGAACCGTCTGCACGCAGCACGTAAGTGCTGCTGGCATCGGCATTACGCGTCGGACCACCGGCTTGCTCCAGGTAATCATTCACCGTCTTGCTCGGCTTATAGATCAGAGCGGTTTGTTGGTAGGTCGCGCCATACACGCCGACCGTGGCGCCCGCAGGCGGCACATAGAAGCGGTCGCCGTCCTCCAAGCGCAGGGCCGGCAAGGACGCGAGATTGGCGTCAGGCTGAAGCTCCAGCACGATGCGGCCGCTCGAACGCAGGTTGCGCATGCGCTGCAGGGTGGCACGCTGGGTTTCTTCCTGAGCACGCGTGGACGCCAGTTCTTCGGCCGTCGTGGCGCGTGCAGAGCGCTGCGTGACGGCTGCCTGCAGATCGCGCTCGGCGCGATCGATGACGTCCTCAAGCCGGCGCTGCTGTTCGGCGCGCACCGTTTCTCGAGTGAATTCAGATCCGAACAAATAGGCGCGCGAGGTCAAACCACCAGCACGCTTGACGATATCGAGCAGAGTTTCGCCCGGTTGCGCCTGGTATACGCCCGGCACCTGTACTTCACCTTCGATACGTACATACATTGAGCGCTTGTCGACCGGCACACGCACGTCCTTCTTCGAGAAGATCGTGATGATGTCGCCCGGCTGGAGGACGAGGTTGTTTTCTTCGTCCTTGTCCAGGGCTTTGCTCAGATTGAACGGCAGCAAACGCGTATTGAGCGTGTCCCGGTTGAGTCGCTCAACCACCGCATAGTCCCAGTTCACCTCGTCGAGCAAATGGCGAACGTCGTTGCGCACAGCGTCGGGAGAGTCGGCGCTGACCGTGTAAGCACGCGACGCGGAGCGCAGCCAGTACGTTTCATTGATCAACATCGAGCGATCGAAGATCACATCGGCCACGCGCAGGCCGGCGCGCCATTCGGTGCGCAGCGGTTGATTGACATTGCCACGCAGGGTGACGACGTTGTCGTACTTCTGCGACTGAGTGTCGATGCGCACGACGTCACCGTCACTCAGTGGGCGCGCCAGCGCGTCCGCATCAAAGGTACTTTCGATGACTTGACGCCCCTTGGCGCCATTCAGGCGTTCCAGCCACAGGTGGCGCGTGCTGGCGGTGGTGGTGGTCCCACCCGCGAAGGAAACGAGCTCGCCCAGATTGGCGCCTTTGCCACTCAATTCATAGATGGCCGGGATCTTCACCGCGCCCGAGATCGCCGCAACAGGGCCGACAGGCGGAATAAAGATCACGTCGCCCGACTGCAAACGCTGGTCGTTGGATTTGTCGCCCTTGAGCAGTACGTCGTACAGATCGAGTGTCGCAATGGTCTGATCACCGCGACGCAGTTGAATATGACGCATGGACCCCATCTGCGAAGGGCCACCCGCCGCGAACAAGGCATTGGTCAGCGTCGACAGCGAACTGATCGTGTATAGCCCGGGGCGTTCTGCCTGGCCGACAACAAACACCTGCAACGCACCGAGTTTGCCCAGCGAAACGTCGAGTTCGAAATTGCGGTAATAGCGGCCGACAGACTTGGCGATGTGATCTTGCAGGTTCTGGTAACGCACGCCGGCAACTTTGACGATACCTACGCGCGGAATCGAGATGGTGCCTTCCGGGCTGACGACGGCGCGAACCTCGACGTCGATCTGGCCCCAGCCGCGGATGAAGACTTCATCCCCCGGCCCCACGATATGGTCGGCGGGCGCCGCGACGTTGTCTTGCGGCTCGAAGTTCACCGGCTTCAGGAACAGATCGCGACCGAAGATCGGCAGCAGCGCACCGGTAGACACCTGCACAAAACGCTGGAAGTCAGTCGGCGGTGGCTCACGGCGCGGACGCATCCCATCTTTGTCCAGGTCGTCCGGCACGCGCGTACCCTTTGACGCGGCATCGAGCCGACCAGAGCGGTCCAACTTGTTGATGCTGTTCGGGGTAGCCCGGCTGTCTGCGGCGCGATTGTTGTCGTCTTTGTCGACCGCCTGCCGATTGCGAATCGTGACGCGATCGTTGGCCAGATCATCTGCCGACGGCGAAGCCTCCGATTGGACGCTCGATCTGCTGGAGGACGATGCAGACGCCACCCGGGCCGTCCAGGTGGTCATCGTGTCGGTCATGTCTTGCGCCAGCGCCCAAGGCGCCATCAGCAAAGACAACACGGCCAGCCCCCGGCGTACGTATCCGGAGGGTCTTACTGAACTGATCACAAACACACTGAGATTACCGAAATCAACAGATTCACAAGGCTCGGGATGATACGGAAAGTTTCGTTACGACTGTGCAATTTGTCCTGAGCCAACCCATAAGCACGTTCTATGAGAACGTACTCATCAAACCAAACCTAACGGATGACAATGCATAGAAATCAGTCACTTACCACACACCACCAACCGTTCCAACCCATAGAATATGCCGCTCGTCGATCTGAACATGTCTTTACAGTCAAAGAGTTAACCCGGGATGGCGAACGGCCTCCTACAGACAAAAGGGCAGACGTTGTTCGACCGCAACACTTGGGCACGCCATATGCTAAAAAAAGGCGCCCCGCAGGACGCCCTTTTGCATCAATAACACCGCTATCTGATGGCGGCTAGCGCGGTTATTTGTAGTTGAGACCCATCGCCTCACGCACATCGCGCATGGTCTCTTGCGCCAATGCGCGCGCACGGCTGCAACCTTCGTCGATGACGTCGCGCACCAGCGCCGGGTTGTCGAGGTATTGCTGCGCGCGTTCGTGCATGGGGGCCTGCTCAGCGATCATCGCTTCGATGATCGGCTGCTTGCATTCGAGGCAGCCGATGCCGGCGGAGCGACATCCCTTTTGCACCCACTCGCGCGTCGGCTCATCGGAATAGATCTGGTGGAAGTTCCACACCGGGCAGCGTTCCGGCTCACCCGGGTCGGTGCGGCGCACGCGGGCCGGGTCGGTCGGCATGGTTCGCACCTTTTTGTCGATGACTTTCGGGTCTTCGCGCAGGAAGATCGTATTGCCGTACGACTTGGACATCTTCTGGCCGTCCAACCCGACCATTCGCGACGCTTCGGTGAGCTTGGCTTCCGGCTCGACCAGGATCATCTTGCCGCCGCCTTCGAGGTAACCATACAGGCGCTCGCGGTCGGCCGCCGACAAGCTCTTGGCGTCGGCCAGCAATGCCTTGGCCTCGTCCAGCGCTGTCTTGTCGCCGTCCTGTTGGAAACGGGTGCGCAGCTCGCCATACAGTTTGCCGACCTTGCCTCCCAGTTTCTTGATGGCCTCCTTGGCCTTTTCTTCGTAATTGGGCTCCTTGCCGTACAGATGGTTGAAACGACGCGCCAATTCACGCGTGATTTCAATGTGGGGCACCTGGTCCTCGCCCACCGGCACATGGCTGGCGCGGTAGATCAGAATGTCCGAGCTCATCAGCAGCGGATAACCCAAAAAACCGTAGGTCGACAGATCCTTGTTGGAAAGCTTCTCTTGCTGGTCCTTGTACGTCGGCACGCGTTCGAGCCAGCCCAGCGGCGTCATCATCGACAGCAACAGGTGGAGTTCGGCGTGTTCCAGCACGCGTGACTGGATAAATACCGTGGCCTGCTTGGGATCGACGCCGGCAGCCAGCCAGTCGACGACCATCTCCCACACGTTGTCGCCGATCACCTGCACATCGTCATAGCTCGTCGTCAGCGCATGCCAATCGGCCACGAAGAACAGGCAGGGCATTTCGCTTTGCAGCTTGACCCAGTTCTTGAGGACGCCATGGTAGTGGCCGAGGTGCAGGCGCCCGGTGGGGCGCATGCCGGAAAGAACACGATCTGCGAGCATGAATCAGGCTCCGGTGAGCAGGGTAATGAACTGACGAAAATATGGAATCAACGGCCACAGCACCTTGTCGAGTACGCCAAGGTAGAGCAGCGCGATCAGGATGGGGAAACCATAGGGCTCGATGCGCGACACCGCGACGGCCTGGCGCAAGGGCAGCAGACTGACGAGGATACGCCCGCCATCCAGCGGCGGTACGGGCACCAGGTTCAGCAGCATGAGGGCCAGATTGACGATGATGCCGGCCTGGGCCATCACGAACAGCACCTGGGCCACGATGCCGTTGCCCCCCAGGTGCAGCGCCGCGCTGGCGGCCAGCCCCCACAGCACGGCCTGCACGAGGTTGCTGCCCGGCCCGGCGGCGGCAACCCACAACATGTCCTGCTTGGGGCGGCGCAGCCGGCCGAAGTTGACCGGCACCGGCTTGGCCCAGCCAAAGGGCGGGAACTGCGTGCCGGTCATGGCATTGACCGCCAGGATCGCACCGGGCACCAGCAGCGTGCCGATGGGGTCGATGTGGCGCAGCGGGTTGAGGGTGATACGCCCCGCCTCGTCAGCCGTGGGGTCGCCGAACATGCGTGCCACATAGCCATGCGCCGCCTCATGCAGCGTGATGGCGAAAATGACCGGAACGGCCCACAGGACGAAGCTGAGGATAGAAAAATCCATGGAGGCGAGATTCTAGTGGATCGGTGGAAGCGCGCCTAATCCCGTGCGCACGTCATGGCCATGGCCCTTGGACCTCACAGCCCCAGGGGCGCCAGCGGCCCCTTGCCCTCGCGCAGCACCTCGGGCGTGCCAGAACTCAGGTCGACCACCGTCGTCATGTCCATCCCGCATGCCCCGGCATCGATGATCAGATCGACATCATGGCCGATACGGGCGCTGATGTCGGCGGCTTCGGTCAGCGGGTGTTCATCGTCGGGCAGCAGCACCGTCGACGCGATCAGGGGTTCGCCCATCTCTTCGAGCAGCAGGTTCATCACCGGATGATCGGGCACGCGCAGGCCGATGGTCTTGCGCTTGGGATGCAGCACGCGCCGCGGCAATTCCTTGGTGCCTTCGAGGATGAAGGTGTACGGACCAGGCGTGACCGCCTTGAGCAAACGATACTGGGCATTGTCGACGCGGGCATAGGTGGCGATCTGCTTGAGATCGCAACACAGCAGGGTGAAATGATGCCGCTCATCCACACCACGGATGCGGCGGATGCGGTCGAGCACCTTGGCGTCGCCCGTGTGGCCAACCAGCGAATAGGCCGCATCGGTCGGCACGGCCAGCAAACCGCCTTCGCGCAGCATGCTCACGGCCTGACGGATCAGGCGTGGCTGCGGGTTGAGCGGATGGAGTTCGAAGTATTGGGACATTGTCCGATGGCCTGGGGCCGGAATGGGGCAAGACGACTATTTTACGACCTTGCGCCGGCCCGAGCGAACCACAGCGCCCGTCAGCGGCCCGCCGTGTATAATCCCCCGCCTTGCAATTCATTGATCCGATGCGGGAAATCAGCCATTCGCCCCGCCGTCGTTCCACACCGTGATTGATTTCATCGATGTCCACAAGTCGTTTCTTGTGGACGGCCGTCATATTCCCGCACTCAACGGCATCGATCTGCGTATCGAAGCGGGTGAGGTATTCGGCATCATCGGCCACTCCGGTGCCGGCAAATCCACGCTGGTGCGCCTGATCAACCTGCTCGAACGCCCCGGCCAGGGCCGCGTGCTGATCGATGGCCAGGATCTCGCAGCTCTGTCGTCGGCCGACCTGCGCCAGGCGCGCCAAGGCATCGGCATGATCTTCCAGCACTTCAACCTGCTGTCGAGCAAGACCGTCGCCGACAACGTCGCCTTCCCGCTGCGCGTGGCCGGGCGGCTGTCGGACACCGACATCAATACGCGGGTGGCGGCCCTGCTCGATCGCGTCGGGCTGGCCGAACACGCCAATAAATATCCGGCTCAGCTGTCGGGCGGCCAAAAGCAGCGCGTCGGCATCGCCCGGGCGCTGGCTACGCAGCCACGCATCCTGTTGTGCGACGAAGCCACCAGCGCGCTCGACCCACAGACGACGCAGTCGGTGCTCCAATTGCTGGCCGAAATCCACCGCGAGCTGAACCTGACCATTGTCGTCATCACTCACGAAATGGACGTCGTGCGCCGCATCGCCGATCGCGTAGCCGTGCTGGATGCCGGCCGGGTCGTCGAACTGGGGCCGGTGGCCGATGTCTTCCTGCACCCCCAGCACGCCACCACGCGCCGTTTCGTACAGGAAGCCGAGAACGTCGATGACAACGAGCAGTACGACGCCTTCGCCCACGTGGCCGGCACCCTGGTGCGGCTGACCTTCCGTGGCGAGCGCACCTTCGAACCGATTCTCGGCGAGGTGGCGCGCCGCACCGGTGTCAATTTTTCGATCCTGTACGGCCGCATCGACCGCATCAAGGATGTTCCCTACGGCCAGCTCACCCTGGCCCTGAACGACGGCGCGCCCGACGTGGCGCTGGCGCAGTTCGCGCAAGCCGGCCTGACCGTCGAGGTGCTGCGCGCATGACCGATCTCTTCGTCAACGTAGATTGGGCCGACATCTGGCAGGCCTCGTTCGATACCCTGATGATGCTGGGTGGCTCACTGGTCTTCACGCTGCTGCTCGGCCTGCCGCTGGGCGTGCTGCTGTTCCTGACCGGCAAGCGGCAACTGCTCGAACAAACGGCGGTGTACAACGTGCTGTCATTCATGGTGAACGTGCTGCGCTCGGTGCCGTTCATCATCCTGCTGATCGTCATGATGCCGCTCACCAAGCTCGTCGCCGGGACCTCGCTCGGGGTGGCGGGCGCCATTCCGCCGCTGGTCGTCGGCGCCACGCCCTTCTTCGCGCGGCTGACCGAAACCGCCCTGCGCGAAGTGGACCGTGGCATTCTCGAAGCCACGCAGGCGATGGGCGCCAACACCGCGCAGATCGTCTTTGGCGCCCTGCTGCCGGAAGCGCGGCCGGGCATCCTGGCGGGGGCCACGGTCACCGCCATCACCCTGGTATCGTATGCCGCCATGGCCGGCGTCATCGGCGCTGGCGGCCTCGGCGACCTGGCCGTCCGCTATGGTTACCAGCGCTTCCAGACGGACGTCATGATCGTCACGGTCATCCTGCTGATCGTGCTTGTTCAGATCCTGCAGATGATCGGCGATCGGCTGGTCATCCACTTTTCCCGCAAATAAGACGTGTCCGGCACACGCCGGACCATTGAAATAACAGGAGAAACCATGAAGAAACTGCTCGCACTGCTGGCCTTCGCGGCCGTCCAGGCCCACGCCGCCGACACGCTGACCATTGGCGCCACCGCCGTTCCGCACGCCGAGATCCTCAACGTCGTCAAGCCGCTGCTCGCCAAGCAAGGCGTCGATCTCGAAATCAAGGTCTTCAACGACTACGTGCAGCCGAACCTGCAACTGGCCGAAAAGCGTCTCGACGCCAACTTCTTCCAGCACCAGCCCTACCTCGATGAATTCAACAAGGGCCGCGGCACCAACCTGGTGACCGTGACCGGCGTGCACGTCGAGCCGTTCGGTGTGTATTCCAAGAAGGTCACCAAGCTGGGCGACGTCAAGCAAGGCGCCACCGTGGCCATCCCCAACGATGCCACCAACGGCGGCCGCGCCCTGCTGCTGCTGGCCAAGACCGGCCTCATCAAGCTCAAGAACCCGAACGACATCCTGGCAACGCCGAAGGACATCGTCGACAACCCCAAGAAGCTGAAGATCCGCGAACTCGAAGCCGCCACCCTGCCGCGCGTGCTGGATGAAGTCGACCTTGCCCTCATCAACACCAACTACGCCCTGCAGGCCAAGCTGGTGCCGACCAAGGACGCCCTGGCCATCGAAGACGCCAACTCGCCCTACGTGAACATCATCGTCGCCCGCCCCGACAACAAGGACAGCGCCGCGATGAAGAAGCTCGTCACCGTGCTGCACAGCGCCGAAGTAAAAAAGTTCATCCTCAATCAATACCAAGGCGCGGTCGTGCCGGCGTTCTGATCACGAACGGAGAAGACCCTTCTCGCAAAACGGGCGCCCTCGGGCGCCCGTTTTTTTTGTATCGGTCACATCCTCGACCACCAACGAAGCACGCTGTCATGAACGACGTCGCGTGCCGCACGAATATTCCGAAATCATGAACGCCCTGCGGTTTGTCAAACCCTGACGTGTTCGTCTTCGCATGATTGGCGGACGTACTTGCGCATACGCCCGGGTACGCCGCTCACCATGATTACGAAGGGAGTACCAAGCATGCAATTCAAGCACCTTGCACGCCGCACCCTGATGGCCGCCATGCTGGTGGCGCTGGCCGCCTGTGGCGGGGACGACGACGATGACGGCCCGCAGAGCGGCGCCAGTTCATCCGTCTCGTCCAGCACAGGGTCGAACGGCTCGAATGATTCCGGCAACTCGGGGACGCCCGACGTCGCAGGCACCAAGACATGCCCGGACAGCTACCATAGCTACACCGTAAAGGGCAGCAGCAGTCTGCTGAACGCCAACATCTCGATCCGCGCGCCGGGTGGCAACGCGCTGTTGCTCATCAAGACGCCCGCCACCTCTACCGGCCCGATGAAGCTGTGCATTGGTATTCCCGACAGCGCGCTGCTGCCCAAGTCCGGCGCCGGTACCCGCAACTATGAAATCCTCGGCGAGGGCAATTACACTGCCGTCCAGGCTTCGCTGAAGCTCGGTTACGCCGCGCCCGGTACTTACGACGTCAACTACCTGGCCATCCCCGCCGCCGCGGGCCAGTATGGCCGCTACGACGCACAGGGCAATCTGCGCATAGACCGCAACGTGCGCACCGCCACCTATGTCGACGAAGACTCCAACGTCCTCGTCGTCGATGCCATCAAGCCGGGCCTGTACATGACGACCGATACCCCGCGTTGAACGCACGCGCCTAGCCACCGGACCATGATCCATTCATGGTCCGGCGCGGCGCCTGTCACCGACAACGGGTGGTGCGGCAAAAACCTTCGCCGCACCCTCTCCGTGCCGCTTCCGCTCTGCGCCCTCTCCCCTCCTCGGCGCCCCGGCCCCCTCACCTCCGCCGACCACGATCGACTGACCGGACTGCCCTTTCGGGCGACCCGCCTGCAGCAATACAGATAACCGAATAATCACCTTATCATCGAAGAGGCAGATGGCTGTCGGGCTCACTGCTGCACATCGCTGTTCCGGGGGCAGGATGAAAGACCGAAGTCATGACTGACAGCATCGATCCTGCCTTGCGTCACGCGCGGCCCTCGCACGTCTGGGTAAAACGGTCGTTGTGGTTCGTGGCAGGCTATCTGCTGTTCGTGGTCGGTACGCTCCTGATGCTGTGGCTGGGTTCCAAGCTGAACCCGAAAGACATGGCGCTCAACCGCTTCCTGGCATCGGCCCAGGCGCCCCTGGTCGGCCTCTACTACCCTGGCGAGCGACAGAACGACATCACCGTGCTGGTCTACGACAGCGCGTACCTGGGTGCCCGATCCAGCGCCTGGCCGATCAGCTATGGCGCGCATGCCGACGCGATATACGCCCTCGCCAGCAACGACGCCACCCGCCCCAAGGCAATATTCCTGGATGTCAGCTTCGCCCAGGTGCGCGATGACGCGACCATCGACGAACTGAGGAAGACCCTCTGCGAGGTCCATGACGAGTTCCACGTGCCACTGTTCCTGGCTGCGCTTCCCTCCGACAAGGACGGCGCACTGCGCATCCGGCCCGAACTGCAGTTTGCCGCGCGCCAGGAGGGCGGCGACTGCTTCAAGCTCGTCGATGTCGCCATCGAGCCCGACCCCGTCGACAACGTGTCATGGAGCTACCCCGTTTCGCGGCACCTCACCGACAAGGGATGGACATCCGTGCCGACCGATGCAGCAGCAGCGAAGACATCGCTGCGCAGCGCGGCCGCGACGATCGCCAGCGACGTCGGCGGTGTGCGCTTCGACGACGAGGCGGTGCCCATGGCCTTGCAATGGGGCGTGCGGACGGCGCCGCAATCGGCGGAACACCGGCAGTTCGGCTATTGCAGGAGCGGCGGCGCGGTCGAGTACTTCCGCTTGGTGCCGGGTATCCTGCGCGACTTTCTCATGGACGAAATGCCCTTTGTAGCCCGCGCGGTCGGCATGGATCCAGACAATTTCAACAAACCCATCTGCCCCTACCACCGCAGCCTGTCCGTCACCGCCCTCAGTGCGCTGGATGAGCAGGATCTTGCCCCGGTGCTGCACGACAAATACGTGTTGATCGGCGCTCAGATCCCCGGCTACAACGACTTCGCCACGTCTCCGGTGCAGGGACTGATCCCAGGCATCTATCTTCACGCCATGGCACTGGACAACTTTCTCACCTATGGCGACCAGTACAAGCGCGCCGTCGACTGGGATGTCATTCCGCGTCCGACCCTGTTGTGGGCCGGCTTCTGGAGCACCCTGGCGATGTTCTCGCTGCGTATCTTCTGGCTGGTGGTCCGCGACACCGTGCAAGAGCGCGTCAGCCACACCGATCCTTCCGCGCCCTTCCAGAATCCTCGCCTGCAAGGGTACGCGGCACGGCTTTCACGCGGGCGCGCTCGCCTGGCGGCCACCGCCAGTGCGGCGTGGTCGCGATGCCGGCGCGCACTGCGCCTGCCAGACGGCGACGAATCCGATATTCAAATGCCGATACTGATCCTATCCGGCATCAAGGCGTGCTCCTGGACGGCCTCGTTCGCGGGACGTTTCGCGCACGGCATGCACAAGGTTCTGGCATGGGTGCTGCGGATGTCGGCCTGGTTCGCCCTGGCGCTCGGATTCATCGTCATCGCGCAGTATTTCTTCCCTATCGGCATGCTGCCCGTGGCGGACCTGACCGCCATGATCATCTTTGCGGAAGGCATTGGTTACTACGAGAAATTCGAGCAGGTCGTTTTCGGCAAGAGCGCCATAGAGGAGATCTACCCATGTCGTCCCCAGCACACCTGATCCGTCATCTGCTCATCGTCTGCCTCGCCATGACGACGTGCCCGGCATGGGCCGAAGGACAGATCGTCGGTCTGTCACCCGCCTCGAAGGCTGCGCTCGATCTGTATGAAGACACCGGCGCGCCGCCCAGCAAGACCGTCGACGCGCCATCGCTCAAGTTTCCGATCGACGTCCTGGAAAACCGCGAATCGGGGCGCTTTCTGAAGATCAAGCTGGAGGGTAAGGACTACTTCGTGCGCCTGCGCGATGTGAAGGTCAAACCGCCCACGAACATCACCTGTGTCGTCGCGGGCAGCGACAAACCGAATCCCACCGGCTCGACGGCCGGCATCGGCAGCGCCGGCTGCCCCTGAGGAAGCACCATGATCCGCATCCTTCGACTGAAGCGCCACGCCGTGGCCGCCGCCATCCTCCTGGCGTGCCTGTCCGCCTGCCAGAACATGCCGCAGATCAGCATGCCGGGGGCATCCGCCAAGCCGGTCGCGACCTGGGAGAACGATCCGCTGGCGGCCTTGCCGCCGCCTGAATCGCGCACCGGCTGGATGAATGCCGACAGCGATCAGCTCAATCAGCGCGCCAATGGCTTCGGCCTGGTCCGCATGCCCGACATGCAGGCGTACCTGAACGGCTTGTACGCCAAGATCAAAACCCAGGCAGGCGTACCCAACTGGCCCGGCAAGGTGTTCATCACCGCTTCGTCGACGCTCGACGCATTTGCCACCGGCGCGGGGAACCTCTACATCTCCACCGCCTGGCTCATGGAAATGCGTCATGAGGACGAATTGGTCGCCCTGCTGGGTCACGAATTCGGCCACGTCTATCTGCACTATCACCAACTCGAAGGTGCCGTGCTCACCGCCGATACCGCCGCGCTGGTGGCGGCGCTGGCCATCACATTGGCCAAGCCGAGCATCCAGGGGGATGCCTGGACGCCGGTCGACACACTGCTCGTCGGTTACCTCGCCGGACGCAGCCTGAGCGTTGCCGCCTGGGGGCGGTCGCAGGAATCCGCCGCCGACATGATTGGCTTGAACATCAGCCTCAAGCTCGGCTATTCGTATGAAAACGGCATGAAACTCATGCTCGAACGCCTGGCCGCCCAAGAGACGAAACTGGCAGCATTGAAGAAGGCCCAGGAAGACCAGGCCCGCGCCATCCGCCAGCAACAGCAGCGCGACGGCGTATGCAAGCAGGCGGCGCCCAAGAACGCCAAATCAGCGGGCGAAGACTGCAATGCTGTCGCCAAGGCGGAGGGCGATTTCCGCGTTGCATTACAGGATCTGATGGAACAGGTCGGCAGTTCGGCCAAGGACATCGCCAACCCGATGATCGCCGATCACCCCGAAACCGCCGACCGCCTCGAGTTCATCGCGCAGGCCACCGAGCGCTTGCCGGACGAAGCGCTGGTCGGACGCATGCCCGACAATCTGCCCAGGATGCGCGCCCTGCCCGCCACCGCGGCGATCCTGCAGAACTACCGGCTGGCCATCGCAGCGCTGGCGGCGCCCGACGCGCCCGATGCCCTGAGCACCGCCGCCGCAGCGGCCAAAGGCCCGACGGCAACGCACGCCATGCCCCTCGTCGCACTATATCGGGCCCAGCGCGCCAATCCATCCAAGCCGCTGCGGCAGGAATTCCGCGCCGACCCCGGCGTGATGATGGATGCCAATCTCAAGTCGGCGGAAGACGTCAGTTGGATCGTGGTGCTCGAACGCACCCAGCAATTGCAGGCGCAGAAGAAAAACGCGCAGGCCAAGACCGTCATGACGAATGGCTTCAAGCTCTTTCAGCAAGCGCAGAATGTGTGGCCCGACAATATCCGCTACACCGGCGCGGCGGCCGGCTGGCCATCAGCCAAGCAACTGGCCAACGACTGCCAGGGCAAATTCCCGGCCATGGCCGATGCGTGCAGAAAAGCCGCCATCAGCCCTGCCGAGCAAGCGCAGTTGGATCGTCAGTCAAAGGAAAAAGGCGAGAAGATCGGCAACGACCTGGTCAAGAAGCTCAGCAACAAGTAGTTGCCGACAGCCCCACGAACGCGTGCGCAACGGGCGGATGACGCCGCCCGGCGCGCCCATCCGGGCCAAGGCTCAGTCAAAGTCCGTCGGCAGGTCCGGCTGGCGCAGGTGCTCGAACATGCGCTTGATCTGGTGCGGCAAAACGCGGCCCAACGACAGGTCGTCCGGCAGGCTATGTTCTTCAAACCAGCGAACTTCCGAGGTTTCCAGGCTGGTCGCGGCCGCACCGCCCACCGGGCGGCACAGAAAGAACATCTTGCAGCACGAGAACACACCGGCCGGGTGCGCCTGCCGGGTTCGGTCCCAGACCGCCGCCAGCTTGGTCACCACGACCTCATAGCCGCTTTCTTCGCGTGCTTCCGTCACCGCGTTCTCGGCCGCAGTGACATTGACATCCGCCCAGCCGCCGGGCAGCGTCCAGCGTCCCTCGTCGGCGGTCTCGCGGACCATCAGCAGGCGGCCGTCGTCATCGAAAACAGCCGCGCGAACGTCCACTTTCGGTGTGGCATAGCCGGTTTGCTCGGCGAACAGCGATGCAATGCGGTCGACCGGCTCGTCGGTATGGGCGCCAAAGACCTCGGCGGAAAGTTCGCGCAGCCGCTCGTACCGCTCGCGGTCGTAAGGGTCGCGCGTGAAGGTCAGGCCCGTCTGTGCCAGCGCCTGCATTTCGCGCGCCCAGATCAGCCACTTCGGTTCGATATTCGGCATCGGCGAATGATACACAGCGCGCCTGTTTACGTCCGCGACGGCCTCTCGCCCGAACAGGCGTGTCCGCCTTTTCGGGACATTTTCTAGAATCAATGCTCGGACAGCCGCCAGGGACGCCCCTGCGGAACACAGAAGCCACCACAGTGGCCCGTCCGCCGCGATGTATAGGCATCGCCGCCACCCACGGAGACACCATGCCAGAACAGAACTCTGCCAACGCGCCGCGCGCCGGCGCCGGTGGCGACCACGCCACAGGCGCGGGGCGCAGCACCTCGCGCCTCATCGTCGCCTTGCTGACCTCAGCCACCATGCTGGCCTTCGCTGCCAATTCACTGCTGGCCCGACTGGCCTTTCGCAACACTGCGATCGATCCGGCCTCGTTCACACTGGTACGCATCGTGTCCGGCGCCGGGGTACTGGCCCTGGTGTTGGCGCATCGGCGCGAACGGGTCAGCTCAGCTCGCGATGCCCTGCCCTCCGCCTTCCTGCTCTTTGTGTATGCCGCAGCGTTTTCATTCGCCTATCGCGGCATCAGCATCGGCGCCGGTGCCCTGGTGCTGTTTGCCTGCGCCCAACTGGTGATGATCGGCTTCGGCTACGCGCGCGGCGAACGCACCCACATTTTCGGCTTGTCACTGGCTGTGGCCGGCCTGGCGGCATTCCTGCTTCCGGGCGCATCGGCGCCGGCGCCACTGCCGGCCGGGCTGATGGCCCTCGCCGGCACGGCATGGGGCGGCTTTTCGCTGCTGGCACGGGCCAGCGGCACCCCGGTGGGCAATACCGCCAGCAGTTTCATCTGGGCCGTCCCGTTGAGCCTCGCACTGCTGCTCATCGAGCATGGCGGCATCCACCTGGACCCCATGGGGCTGCTGTACGCCGTGGTGTCCGGTGCGCTGGCTTCCGCTGTCGGATACGTGGTGTGGTATTGGGTGCGTGTGCGCATGACGGCGATCGCCGCCGGTTCGGTGCAACTGTCGGTGCCGGTCCTCAGCGCAGTCCTCGGCGTGGCGCTGCTGGGCGAACAGCTCACCTGGCAGCGCTGGCTGGCCGGCGGTGCCGTCCTCCTCGGCGTGGCGATCACCAGTATGTCGACGTCCCGGCGGCGTGACAGCTGACCGCAGCCATCGGTACACCACGCGATGCCTTCTGACGATAATCTCTCGGCCCGCTCACAAATCATGTCATCTACCGCATTGGCTCAAGACGTCGGCGCGTCGCCGCGTCTCTAATCTCACCTTCGATCATCCAAGAAAGACGAGAACCTGAAAGATGGGTACTTTGCATGACCGCGCGATGCACCAACTCGGCGCCGAGATCTGCCGTGGCGTTTTTCCGGCAGGCGAAGTGCTGCCGACTGAGCCGGCCCTGGGCGAGCACCTGGGGGTCAGCCGCATCGTGGTACGTGAAGTCATCAAGTCGCTC
>JASGFB010000025.1:0-42434 GCA_047605765.1 Rhodocyclaceae bacterium | reverse complement strand
GACTTCACCGACCTGCACGCCTGGTGCGAGGTGTACCTGCCCGGCGCCGGCTGGATCGGCCTGGACCCGACCTCCGGCCTGTTCGCCGGCGAAGGGCACATTCCGCTGGCATGTACGCCGGAGCCCTCGTCGGCCTCGCCGATCTTCGGCTTTGCCGACGAAGCCGATTGCAGCTTCGAACATCACATGCACGTCGAGCGCGTATGGGAAGCACCGCGCGTCACCAAGCCCTACACCGAAGACCAGTGGCTGGACATCGATGCCCTCGGCCACCGCGTGGATGCCGATCTGGCCGCCTATGACGTGCGGCTGACCATGGGCGGCGAGCCGACCTTCGTGTCGGTGGACGATCGCGACGGCGCCGAATGGAACACCGAAGCCATGGGCCCGGACAAGCGCACGCTGGGCATCGACCTGTTGCTGCGCCTGCGCGAACGCTACGCACCGCAGGGGCTGCTGCATTACGGTCAGGGCAAGTGGTATCCGGGTGAGCAACTGCCGCGCTGGTCGCTCAATTGTTTCTGGCGCCGCGACGGCGAACCGCTGTGGCGCAACCCGGCCCTGATCGGCAACGAACGCGCCGCCTATGGCGCCGATGCGGCAACGGCACGGCAGTTTCTCAAGCGGCTGGCCGAAACGCTCGACCTCGACCCGCAATACGTCTTCCCCGCTTTTGAAGACACCTGGTACTACCTGTGGCGCGAGCGTCGCCTGCCGGTCAACGTCGACCCGTTCGACGCGCGCCTCGAAGACCCGGCCGAGCGCCGACGCCTGCGCCGCGTGTTCGATGCTGGCCTCGATCACGAGGTAGGCTGCGTGCTGCCGATCGCGCGCCGCCCCGGCGGCCCCACGCGCTGGCAGACCGGCCCGTGGTTCCTGCGTGGCGAACGCTGCTATCTGGTGCCGGGCGATTCGCCGCTGGGCTATCGCCTGCCGCTGGATTCAACACCCTGGGCAAGCGCCACCGATTACCCCTGGGTGCACAGCCCCGACCCGTCGCAGGCCTTTCCGCCGCTGCCGGCCCACGCCACCTTGCGGCAGCAGTTCCGCCCAGGCGAAGGCCCGTGGGGCCAGGCTGCCCGCGACGCCGACATCGGCCTGAACCGTGGCGGACGCGGCGTGGCCGCCGCCGCATCCAGCGTGCGTGCGCCAGCGCCGTTCGAATCGGCCGGCTGGATTACCCGCACCGCGCTGTGCGCCGAAGCACGCGACGGGCGCCTGTATATCTTCATGCCGCCGATGCCGGCGCTAGAGGACTATCTCGAACTGGTCGCCGCCATCGAGACGGTAGCCGAAGCGCTCTCCACGCCAGTGGTGCTGGAAGGTTACGAGCCCCCCAAGGATGCCCGCCTGGAGAGCCTGCGCATCACCCCCGACCCCGGCGTGCTCGAAGTGAACATCCACCCCTCGTCGTCGTGGCACGAACTGGTCGACCGCACCGAGCACCTTTATGAGCAGGCCCACCAGTCGCGCCTGACCACCGAGAAGTTCGCCCTCGACGGCAAGCACGGCGGCACCGGCGGTGGCAATCACTTCGTCCTCGGCGGCGCATCGGTGGCCGATTCGCCCTTCCTGCGCCGACCCGATCTGCTGGCCAGCCTGATCGCCTATTGGCTCGATCACCCGGCCCTGTCGTATCTGTTTTCGGGCCAGTTCATCGGTCCGACCTCGCAGGCGCCGCGCGTCGATGAGGCGCGCAACGATTCGCTCTACGAGCTGGAAATCGCCTTCCGCGAAATCGCGCGCGCCGGCCAGGACGGCTACGGCTCGGCGCCACCGTGGCTGATCGACCGCATCCTGCGCAACCTGCTGATCGACGCCACCGGCAATACGCACCGCGCCGAGTTCTGCATCGACAAACTGTATTCGCCGGATGGCCCCACCGGCCGCCTCGGCCTGGTGGAGCTGCGCGCCTTCGAAATGCCGCCACACGCGCGCATGAGCCTCACCCAGCAACTGTTGCTGCGTGCGCTCGTCGCGCGCTTCTGGCAACAACCGTACGCACCGGCCACGCTGACGCGCTGGGGCACCGAATTGCATGATCGCTTCATGCTGCCCTACTTCGTCGAGCAGGATCTGGACGACGTGATCAGCGAGCTGCGCGACTTCGGCTATGGCTTCGAGCCGGCCTGGTTCGCACCGCACATGGAGTTCCGCTTCCCCAAATACGGCAGCTTCGCGGCGCGCGGCGCCACCGTGGAGCTGCGCAGCGCGCTTGAACCCTGGAACGTGATGGGCGAGGAAGGTGCCATCGGCGGCACCGTGCGCTATGTCGATTCGTCCATCGAACGCCTGCAGGTCCGCGTGCAGGGGCTGGCATCGAACCGTTACGTGCTCAGTTGCAACGGCCGCGAAGTGCCCCTTGCCCCGACGGGCAAGGTCGGCGAATTCATCGCCGGCGTGCGCTACAAAGCGTGGTCGCCGGCGTCCGCGCTGCACCCCACCATCGGTATGCACGGCCCGCTGGTGTTCGACCTGGTCGACACCTGGATGGACCGCTCGTTGGGTGGCTGCACGTATTACGTGGCGCATCCGGGCGGCCGCAATTTCGAGCAATATCCGATCAATGCATACGAAGCAGAGGGACGGCGGCTGGCGCGCTTTGCGCGCATGGGCCACACGCCGGGCAAGATCGACGTCACGCGGGAAGCGCCGAATCCGAACTTCCCCTTTACGCTCGACCTGCGCCGCTGACGGCACGCCCGTCGTCCCCAGGCTGACACACGGGGAGCGGGCGTGGTCCGGATCACAGGTGTCGATGTCATACGCACGGTGGCGATCCTCGGGGTGATCGTCATCCACACGCATCCGTTCGAACAGGCGGGCATGCCCTTTGGCACCACGCTGGATGCGGCCACCCTGCTGGTACAACTGGCGCGCTTCGGCGTGCCGTTTTTCTTTGTGATCTCGGGCTACTTCTGGGCCGGCAAGTTCACCAGCCCGGCCCAGGTGGTGGCCCCCAGCCTGCACATCGCGCGGCGCCTGACCAGCCTGTTCGTCATCTGGTCATTGGTGTACCTGCTGCCCTTCGACATCGTCGATGCCTTCGACGCCGGCCCGGCCGGCCCCTTCAAGCTCATCTACTGGACCCTGGTCGACGTTGCCAGCAAACCGCTGACCGCCCTTCTGCAAGGCACGCGCGGGCACCTGTGGTTTTTGATGAGCGCCGTCTGCGCATTGCTCATCGCCGCCACGCTGATCCGTTACGGCCGCCTGCGCCTGCTCATCGCCCTGGCCGTCGCACTGTATGCCATTGGCCTGGCCGGCAAGGGCTACAGCGATTCTCCGCTGGGCTTTCGCACCCCCTTCAACTTTCGCGACGGCCCGTTCTTTTCGCTGATCTTCTTCACCACCGGCTACCTGCTGCAACGGCAAGGGCGGCAAGCCTGGTGGCCGCGCGCCGGCCTGACGCTGGCGCTGTTGGGCGCCATCCTGCAATGCGTCGAAGAAGCCCTGCTCTACCAGCACTGGGGCACCGCCATGGGGGGCGATTTCGTCATCGGCACCTACCCGCTGGGCGTCGGCATGGCGATGATCGCGCTGTCCAACCCGGCGGCCTTGCACTGGCAACGGCTGGCAGCTGCCGGGCCGCTGGTGCTCGGCATCTATTCGCTGCACATGGCCTTCATCGAACTGCTGCGGCCGGTGGATCGTGCCTTGGAGGGTAACCTGCTATGGGACGGCGGTTTCGTGCTGCTGGTATTCGCGCTCTCGTACGGCGCCGCCCTGCTGCTGGCACGCCACCACCGCACCCGCGCGCTGGTGTGCTGACACATGAAAACGGCGCCTGTCGGCGCCGTTCTTCTTTTTTGGGAGGGGGAGGAAAACCCGTGCGGGTTCAGAGGGTTGCCACCCGCAGCCCGGGCTGCGGCGTAAACACCGGGCGAATCGCCGGCGGCGGTGCCGCCACGCCGATGGCTGCCTGGCGCGTAGCCTGCACGATCTGATCGCGAAACCAGCGGCACTCGTCCGAGTAGTGCTTACGGTCGTGCCACAGCAGATAAAAACTCATCTTGGGGAATTCCACCGGCACTTGAGAAATCGCCAGCGGCAGCATGCGCGCAAAGTGTTCGGCGAACACGCGCGGGCCGGTGAACACCATGTCCGTCTGCATCAGCATGTACGGTGCCAAGCCGAAGTACGGCACATAGGCCACAACATTGCGCTTGAGGCGTTCGCGCGCCAGATGCAGATCGATGACCCCGCGCTGACCGACGGCATACGGCGTCGGCACGATGTGCTCGGCGGCGAGGTATTCCTCCGCCGTCAGGCGGCGTTCCGCCAGGGGGTGGCCCTTGCGCGTCAGGAAGACAATCTCGTCGTCGAACAGCGGCTGAATGCGCAGGTGATCGGGCGGCTGCGGCCAGTTACCGATGACCACGTCGAGATCACCGTTTTCCAGATCGCGGGCGTAATCGTGATCCGGTCCGAGCGAGTGGAACATCACCTGCGAGTGCGGCGCCAGCTTGCGCAGACGCGCCACGATGTCACCCAGCAGCACGGCGTTGAGGTAATCGGGCGTGGCGATATTGAAGACGCGGCGCGATTGCAGCGGATCAAAGCGCACTTGCTTGACGGCAATCGATTCGATCTGTTGAAGCGCGATCTTGACCGGCTCCAGCAAGCCAGCGCCCCGCTCCGTCGGCGTCATGCCGTTGCGGCTGCGCACCAGAAGCTGGTCGCCAGTGATGTCGCGCAGGCGACGCAGGGCGGTACTCACGGCAGGTTGCGATTGATTCAGGCGGCGCGCCGCACGCGACACGCTGCATTCGGTGAGCAGTGCGTGCAGCACGCGCAGCAGATGCACATCAATCGATTCCCACGTACAACCACTTGCCATGATGACCTCCTTGAACTGATGCACCATCAATGCAAGATGCGGGCCATTGGCGACAAGACCCCGCAGCGGCGCGGGATTCGTTCGAATGCGAAGGGTTCATGACCACGATGCCGGGTCTTTCGGTTGCACGTATATGGTGCATCCATCGAAACGGATAAGGGGTCTGCGCTGCGGAACGGTGCAGCGCACTCCGATCACAACACCTGAACACCACGGGGGCACAGCGCAAATACACCCCAGCCCAGGTAGTCACGTGTGTAAGTGGCGTAGCGTTCGGGCTCGGACATCAGCAGGGCGCGAACGTCTGTCGCCAGTTCGTCGTCGGGGTTGGCTTCGAGCCATCGGCGCATGGTGAGCCATTTGGCCGCCTCGTACCGATCCCAACCGTCCTGGTCGGCCAGAACCATTTCAACGACGTCGTAGCCAAGGCGGCCGAAAGACGCGAGCAGTTCCGGCAGCATGAGAAAGTCGGAGACCGAGCGGGCCAGACACCCCTTGGCAACGTCTTCGGTCGGCGGCTGCTGCCGCCAGTAGGGCTCGCCGATGAGGATGATTCCGCCGGGCTGCAGACTCTGCGCCAGCAGCGCAATCGTGCCGGCGACGCCCCCTGCGATCCACGTAGCACCGACGCAGGCTGCCACCCATACCTTCTCGGCCGACACATGACCGGCAGCGTCGCCGTGGATGAACTTGACGCGATCCGCCACGCCAAGCTCGGTCGCACGCAATAGGGCTTGCTCGGTAAACAGCGGACTCATGTCGATACCTGTGCCGACGATGCCGTGATCACACGCCCAGGTGCACAGCATTTCGCCCGAACCACTTCCCAGATCGAGCACCCGCGCCCCCGCTTTCAGGCGCAGTGCCATGCCAAGCGTGGCGAGCTTCTCGGGTGTGATCGGGTTGTGAATGCGATGAGCGCTTTCGGTAATGTTGAATATGCGTGGGATGTCCACGATGGAATGTTCCCTGAGGTGTGGAGGGCTGCCGTAGCGGCCGCAGGTTCGCGTGCGCGTCGGCCCTTTGAGTATCCGCCCTCCACCGAGGACGACCCATCGTCTTATGCCAATAGCAAACCGTGATGTGCCCGCACTGTTGGCATGTCGCCACAACTGCGTGCGTCACGTTGCCCTGGCTCAATCGATCACATGCAGAGATTGGCAAGCGCCCGAAAGGTCATGCATGAGCATACCCAAAGCCCATCCCCTGATCTCATACTCGCGAGGTGAGCATGCGTGGTTCCTGTTGCCTTGTCACAGCGTATTTTTTCACTCGTCTGACATTATTTTGAAGCCGGCCCGCCCATCACCATCGGTCTGACGCGTACATGACCATAAAGAACATCCTCTTCGACGCCGATGGCGTGCTCCAGAGCCCGACGACTCACTGGCAGCCGGCGCTGCAGTCGGTCCTCGCCCTTGCGGATGAATCGCAGGCCAAGGCCGTCCTGGACGACGTGTTCCAAGCCGAGACCGAGGTACTCGAATCAGAAGCTGGTTTCATCGAGCGGCTCGAAGCGGTGCTGGCAAAGTGGGGCCGGCCGGGGCGACTGTCGGAGACATTGCATGTCCTTCAGGCCATCGATGTTCATGAAGACATCATGCACACAGTCCAAGCCGTTCGCCGCGCGGGGATCCGATGCCACATCGCCAGCAATCAGCAGAGCCTTCGCGCACGGCACATGTCAGAAGTGCTCAACTACCGATCGCTGTTCGATGGCGAGTTCTACTCCTGCTTCGTGGGCGCAGCCAAACCGAAGCTCGAATTTTTCGAGACAGTCGTCGCACATCTCGGCTGCAGCGCGCGCGATGTGCTGTTCCTGGACGACAGGGTGGACAATGTTGAGGCCGCCAAACGGGCGGGGCTTAACGCGATGGTCTTTTTCGGCACCGAGGGCGCGCCCGCGCTTCGGCACACGTTGGCCGGCTTCGGCATAGTCATACGCGAATAAGGACCGAAGGGAGCCGCCCCGCAATCGCCTGCGAGGCAGCCCCAACGACGATCGTTCAATCCACCTTGACGCGGAACAGCACCTGACCGCTCGCTCCGGCTTGGAGCGCGCCGCTGAACACCCAATGCAGCGCACCCGTACCGCCGACGGGCTGGGCCGGGCCAACCGTGCAGTCGACGGCGGCGGCGGGACGCGGGTTGGCCGGCGTGTTCTTACCGCACGTGCCCAGCGCAGCCGGCGTGGAACCGACGCTGCTCGACACGAAGGTGGTGTGAGCCGGCGTGGTGTCATTGATCACCAGTTCGGTGAGCATCCCGGGGGCGTTGTTGGTGTACGTAATGCGGTACTCCAACTCGTCGCCTGGCTTGGCCTGGTTGCTGACACTGAAGGGACTGCTGGCCGTGACGTTGCGCACTTCCTTGCGCAGAGACAGCGCGCCCCCACCGACCATGATGTGGTCTGTCAGCGTGTAGTTGGCCGCCGGCAGCGCGGGATTGTTGGCGTAATCAAAAATGGCGTTGATGCTGACGGCATGGTTGTCGCTCGATGCTGCAGTGGACGGGATGAATCGGCGCACCACAATGCACACCTTGTCGCCGTCCACCGTACTGTTGCCGGCGCCCAGGGGCGGATACAACTGCGCGGCCCCCGCTTGCAGCACACCGGAGCACAGCGGGTCGGCGAACACGATGGTGGCCCAACCCGGCCGGTCGTTGGTCACCGAAAACGTAACCGTGCCGGCGGTAGCGGCGATAAAGGTGTGGGCGTACGTCACCGTACTGCCGGGCAAGCCTTCTCGCTGGCCGCTGGCGGTAAACGTGTTGTCCGCCACGTCGCCGAAATCCAGCCCCCTGATAGGGGTACCCGGCCACTGCAGCGCAACGCGGTTGGGCGAACCGCTATGCGTGGCCGGACGCGCGTAAGAATATCCGGCCGGCAAAGCCGCGCCTGCCAGCGAGGTGCCGGTCGAAACCTGACTCGTCAGACTGGTGTGCTGCACGCACACCGTGGTGTTGGCCGGCGCGGCGGCGGCATCGAGTGCGTAAGAGCCCGTGGCATCGCTGATGCCGGTGGCGTACACCGTTGAGGAACAGTTGGTCAGGCGCATCTGCACACCAGCAATGGGGGCCTCGCCGCCGTCGCGAATGCCGTTGTTGGCCACGCCAGCCCCACCGGCGCCATTGTCGAGGAAGACCGTACCGAAGATGCCGTTGAGGCGTACCGCCAGGCAGGTATCCACCACGTTGTTGAGCAGGTTCACCACCGTGACGTCGCTGGTCTTGTTGGTGAGCGCCGCCGTCTTGGTGGGCGAACACTCACCGATCACCGCCGGGGTTGTGTTGGTAACGCGCACGGTCACCGCGCAATTGGCGGCGGTGGCCGCCATGGTGCCGCCTGCAAGCGTGATGACCCCTGAACCAGGGACGCCCGTGACGGTGCCGCCGCAGGTGTTGGACACCACCGGATTGGCCGGCACCAGTACAAGACCGGCGGGCAGCACGTCGGTAAAGGCGAGGCCATTCTGCCGCACGCCCGGGCTGCTGTTGGTCAGCACGAAGGTCAGATCGCTGAAGCGGCCGGCGTAGATGCTCTGCGGCCAAAACGACTTGCTCAGCCCCGCCAGCGCGACGGTGGTCACTTCTGTGACGGCATGCTGGGTCGTCATCGCCGGGCTGAAGTTGGCGTAGTCGAAGGTGGCCTCGACGGTGGCGGTATACGCCTCGCCGTGTGCGGCGTTGGCCGGCACAGTCTGACCGACGACAATGCATGTGGTGCCTCTCATCACCGCTTTGCCGACGCCGGTGGTCGGGAACAGTTGCACCTCGCCCGCATCCAGCGCGCCATTGCAGTTGACGTCGTCATACACCTGGGTGGTGTTGACCCATACCGCACCGCCGCTGCTGGCCGTGCCGGTCACCGAATAGCGGACGGTGCCGCTGGTGCCAGCATTGAACCGATGCGCATACCACACGGTGCTGCTGGCGCCTGCCTGCTGGGCGCCGTCAAAGGAAAGGGCATTCTCCGACACGAATCCCAATAGCAGATCCTGCACCGGAGTCCCTTGCCATACGAATTGGACACGACCCGCCACACCATTGCCGGTGGCTGGCAAACGCGTGTAGGAGTAGCCCGGCGGCAACCCGCCATACGTCGTCAGCGATGCGCCCGTCGAGATCAGCCCTGTCCGTTCGGCCTCGACACAGAGCGGGCTGTTGGGCCTGACGGCGACGCTGTTGAACAGATATTCGCCGATGCTGCCCGAGGTCGTGGTGGCCAGCACGGTCGGCGTGGCAGCGCAGTCGGTCAGCCTGACCGTCACGCCGGAGAAGGTCGACTCCCCGACATCCTGATTGCCGTTGTTGGCGGAGGAGGTATTCCAGCCGGCGCCATCGTCATTGAATATCTTGCCGCCGACCTGGATCAGGTTCGGCTTGTTGGTCACGGCGCACGTGACGTTTGCCCCCGCTGGCAAAGCCGGCAGCGCGTAGCCCGGCGAGACCGTACTGTAGGCCACACCATTGGGGAGCCCCGTCAGGCTCATGCCGTTCCGGTAGGTACCAGTACAGGTGAGGGTGGCGGAATACAAGTCGAGCGTACTGGCACTACCGGGCGCCATGCGTTCGGACAGCGTGTAGGAAGAGCCGGCCAGGATGGCGGTAGCGCCAGTCGTGCCCGTGCCACTGGTGATCGTTGTCCCCGTGCCCGCCGTGGTGCTCTGCGTGGTGGCATTCGTCACATTGCCGGCGCCATCGATGATCTCGACCGTGAACTGATCGCTCGCGTGCGCACGGCCACCCGCCCCCAACGCTTTCCTGAACGTCAGGTTGGCGCGTGGCGTGGCGTCCACGATGCGCATGGAGCCGGCCAAGGTTGTCCCCGTACCGATCAAAGACGACACCACGGAGTTGCTGCCGCTGCCATACACACACGACACACCGCCCCCCCCGCCGGCGCTCAGCCGCGACGAGCCATGCGTCTGGGGATCGATACCCGATTGACCGCCTGCGCCACTCCAGATGCCGCCCCCGCCACCACCGCCACCCGGGCCGTCGACGCTTGCCCAGTTACTCGCTCCGGCTCCGCCATTGTTCATCGACACACCGCAACTGGAGTCTGTTGTCAGCAGCACTGGTGAGGCCACCCCGGCGCCTCCGATGCCCGCGAAGTCACCGCCGCCCCCGCCGCCGCCGCCGCCCGCGAGTACAGCGGCATTGCCCACGATGACACGCGAGCCGCCGCCGCCGCCCCCGCCGTTGCCGCTTACACTCCCTGGGTAACCCCCGGTAGCCCCCCCCGCGCCACCGCTGCCCACGCCGCTCCCGGTATCCGCATTGGCCCACGCGGGTGAGCATATCTGGCCGGGGGCAGTAAGGTGGTGCTGCTGCTGTCCAGGCTCACCGAGCTGGCCCGAAATGATCTCGCCGCCGACCACATTCAATTCGGCGACGACACTGGCACCATAGCCCCCGACGCCGCCGGGATTGACGCAGTCCTCCCCCATGCCGCCCCTGGCACCGGCAATGGTGACCTGGATGCGGGTGACGCCGGCAGGAATGGCGGGGCAGTTGATCGGGCCGGCGGTCGTCTGATCGCACAGAACCGTCTGAGCCATGGCGGTCGGCATTCCGCCCAGCCATGTCAGGAGGCAGGCGATAACCGGTAACACCACACGCAGAACTGCATGCACCCCACTTACGCCCCTTTTGGGCGGATACTTCGGGGGCACGGTCATACAGCAAGACATTACGGACTTCCGATCGATCTATAGCCACCCTTCACGAGGCTGCACAGGCCATTCAGGTGGCCATGGCGGGGTCCGTTTTGAGTGATGGCGGATCATTCATTTGGCATACGATGCGGGCGTCATCGTGTGGGCGTACCCATAGCTCTACGCTATCCTGGCGTCGCCGGAGCGGATTGTGCCCACGCCCCCATGCGCATTGTTGATCTGGCAGCAATATGGGCTAGAAGGAGCACAAACCTACACAAATAGAGATTTGTCGCGCAGCAAAACCAGAAAACGGCGACAGTGAAAACACCTAGAGGGCAATGCTGGACAGGCCTTAATCAAGCGTTTCACGCCTATTACATAAAGAATATGTAATACACGTCAAAAGCAATACACCTCAAAGACGCGACGAGCACCGCATACGTCTGAGACGCGCAGCCCCGACGCACACAATGCGCGCCGAAGGGAATGGATGCGGGCGGAGTAATGTGAGACCGAGCGGCCAATTCAAGCTTGGCCGGGGTCTTTGATCATGGCGACGATGTCTTCGATGGCATGCTCGGCGTCTTCGAACAGCTTGGGCATCGACAGAAAGCCGTGGATCATGCGCGCGTAGTGCCGATGGCGCACGGCGACGCCAGCTGAGCGCAGCAGTTCGCCATACGCGGCACCGTCGTCGGACAAAGGATCGAAGCCTGCAGTGATGACGAGCGTCGGCGGCAGGCCGGCGTGGGACGCCGCGCGCGCCGGAGAGGCCCGCCAATCGGCAAGATCGCTGGCGGCGGGCAGATAGTTGCGCTGGAACCACGCCAGCGAGGGTCGATCCAGAAAATAGCCGTCGCCCCATTGGTGATGCGAAGGTGCCTCGCTGAGCTGGTCGGTCGCTGGATAGGCGAGCACCTGCGCCACCGGCAACATGCCGCCGGCATCACGCACCATCAGACACAGGGTGGCGGCGAGGTTGCCGCCGGCGGAATCACCCGCAATGGTCACGCGCCCGGCATCGAGCCCGTGCCCGGCACCTTCCTTGAGCACCCAGCGCCACGCCAGCCAGGCGTCATCGACGGCGGCGGGAAAGGTGTGTTCCGGCGCCAGTCGGTAATCCACCGCCAGCACCGCGCAGCCGGCACGGCGCGCCAGCGCGCGGCACACGCCGTCGTAGCCGGCCAGGTCGCCCAGCGTCCAGCCGCCGCCATGAAACCACAGCAGCACAGGCAATGCGCCGTCGGCATGGGGGCGGTAGATACGCGCGCGCAGCGGCCCACCGGCGATGTCCTTGCGCGGCAGTACAAAGTCATGGATGGCGTCGACCGGCTCCAGCTCGCCGCGATAGGCGAACAGCAGCTTGTGGTAGTTGTGGCGCGCGACATCAAGAGGCTGTTCGTACAGGCGAGGAGCGTCGATGCGGCCGAGCATGTCGAGCAACATGCGGGCTTTGGGATGGAGCGGCATGCCGGCAGTGTGCCTGCCGGCGTGAGTGCGCGCAAACGCAGCGCCCTGCCCGGATTCAGTGGCCCGGCGTGGAGGCCGTCAGCGGCGGCACCTTGTCGCTGAGCACCGGCGGCACGGCCGGGTCAAAATCACTCCAGCGGCCATCGCGCCAGCGCCCGCTGGCCTGCTCCACGTCTTCGCCCCCCTGCGCCTGCAAGGTGGCGGCAATGTCGGCCTCGTTGCGCGCGGCGTCCTGCCGATCGGCCCGCACCGCCAACAACACGCCGCTGTGCCGCACGCCCAGGTCGCGCCCCGGCTGAGGCACCTTTTCGGCATCGCGCATGCCGGACAACGCGCCCATGAGCGAACCGCCGTAGGCGCCGATGGCGCCGGTGACGGCTGCGGCAATGAGCGGCATGTCGGTGACGGCCAGCACCCCCGCCCCGATGACCAAACCGATCACCGCGCCAATGGCTACGCCGATCCGGGTCGTATGGTGAGCGAGCTTGGCGCCCCGATCGGCAACAACGTCACCGCCCGTGGCAAGGCGATGATTCTGGCCCGGCGGATTGACGTAGAAGATGGATACGTCGTCCTGTGCAACGCCTTTCAGAAACAAGGCACGGGCGGCCGATTCGGCCTGGTCGAAAGTGGTGAAGCGTGCCGCGACGATGAGTGACATGTCAGCCTCCGCCTAGGGGGTACGTTCTCCCTGCACGCAGCAGAAAGTGTTCCCGCAGGCGGGTGACATGGGCGATGTTCGGACAGGTTTGTTGGGGGCGCTGAACGGCCTCCGCGTGCGATCAGGCATAAAAAAAACCGGCGCCACGGCGCCGGTTTTTTTTGTCGTGCCCAGGGGGCACGATGGAATCACACCACGGCTTCTTGCTTGGCCTTGGGCGGCTTGATGAACTGTTCGCGGGTGACGCCGAACCACATCAGCAGCGGGCAGGCCACCAGCACCGACGAGTAGATGCCGAAGCAGATGCCGATGGTCAGCGCCATCGAGAAGTAATGCAGCGTGGGGCCGCCGAAAGCCAGCATCGACAGCACCATCATCTGCGTGCTGCCGTGAGTGATGACGGTCCGCGAGATGGTACTGGTGATGGAGTGATCGAGCACTTCGGGCACGGTCAGGTTACGCATGCGGCTGTTGCGCAGGGTTTCGCGCACGCGGTCGAACACGACCACCGATTCGTTCACCGAGTAGCCCAGCACCGCCAGCACCGCCGCCAGCACAGGCAGTGAGAACTCCCACTGGAAGAAGGCGAAGAAGCCCAGGATGATGATGACGTCGTGCAGGTTGGCGATGATGGCCGACACCGCGAAGCGCCATTCGAAGCGCACCGCGAGGTAGATCACGATGCCCAGGATCACCAGCAGCAGGGCGAGCGAACCGTCTTCGAGGAGTTCCTTGCCGACCTGCGGGCCGACGAATTCGACGCGACGCAGTTCGGGCTGCACGCCCCCCAGGGTCTTGATGGTATCCATGACCTTGGCGGAGATCTGCGCCGAGGTCTCGTTGGCGCGCGTCGGCACGCGCACCATGACATCGCGCGAGGTGCCGAAGTTCTGCACCGCCACGTCCTGGTAGCCGGCCTTGGTGAGCACGTCGCGGATCGGTTCCAGCGGCGGGGCCTCGGCGTAGTTCAGTTCCATCACCGTACCGCCGGTGAATTCCACCGACAGGTGCAGGCCGCGATGGAACAGGAAGAACACGGCCAGCAAAAAGGTGATCAGCGAGATCGCGTTGAACACCAACGCGCGCCGCATGAACGGAATGTCTTTCTTGATGCGGAAAAATTCCATTTTTCGTCTCTTCGTGATGAGGCGGGGTCGGCCCCCGCCCGTCAGTCTCTATGCGCGGTTCGGGCGGCTCAGGCCTGCGGCTTCCATACTTGGCCGATGGCCAGCTTGTCGATCTTGCGACGACGGCCATAGACGAAGTTGGTGATGGCACGCGAGATGACCACGGCGCTGAACATCGAGGTCAGGATACCCAGGCAGTGCACCACGGCGAAGCCGCGCACCGGACCGGAACCAAACGCCAGCAAGGCCACGCCCGCAATCAGGGTGGTCACGTTGGAGTCGAGAATGGTCCGGAAGGCGTTGTGGTAGCCGGCCGCGATGGCCGCCTGCGGTGTGGCGCCGGCACGCAGTTCTTCGCGGATGCGCTCGTTGATCAGCACGTTGGCGTCAATGGCCATACCCAGCGTCAGCGCGATGGCGGCGATACCGGGCAGCGTCAGGGTGGCTTGCAGCAGCGACAGCAAGGCCACCAGCAGCAGCAGGTTGGCCGACAGCGACAGCGAGGCGATCACGCCGAACAACTGGTAGTACACGCACATGAACAGCACGATGGCGAGGAAGCCCCACAGCACGGAGTGGAAGCCCTTGCTGATGTTGTCCGCGCCCAGGCTCGGGCCGATGGTGCGTTCTTCGATGATGTCCATCGGGGCGGCCAGCGAACCGGAGCGGATCAGGATCGCCAGACGGTTGGTTTCAGCGGTGCTGAAGCTGCCGGTGATCTGGAACTGATTGCTGAATTCGCCCTGGATGCGCGCCAGCGAAATGACCTCGCCCTTGCCCTTTTCGAACAGGATGATGGCCATCGGCTTGCCGATGCTCTCACGCGTGATGTCGCGCATGATGCGCCCACCAGCGGCGTCCAGACGGACGGCCACGGCCGGGTTGTGGAACGAGTCGTAGGAAGCCTGCGCGCCGATGAAACGGTCGCCGGTCAGCACGACCTGCTTCTTGACGATGTGCGGGATGGTCAGGCCGTCGGCGCGCAGTTCGGGGAACAGATCGGTGCCCGGCGGCGGTTCGTTCGGGTTGACGACGTTGTCGGCGCCCATGCGCACTTCGAGCGTGGCGGTGCGGCCGATCAGGTCCTTGGCCTTGGAGACGTCCTGCACGCCGGGCAGTTGCACGACGATGCGGTCGGCGCCCTGTTGCTGGATGATCGGTTCGGCCACGCCCAGTTCATTCACGCGGTTGTGCAGCGTGGTGATGTTCTGCTTGAGCGCTTCGTCCTGGATGCTCCGCTGCGCGGGCAGCGTCAGGGTGGCATTGAGCAGGTAGTCGCTGCCTTCGGCGCGCTGCGTGAATTGGAGATCGCTGCGCGAATCGCGGATGGCGTTGAGGCCGGCCTGGCGCGCGTTTTCGTCGCGGAAGCGGATGCTCAGCGTGGTGCCGTCGCGGGTGATGCCACCGTAGCCGATCTTTTTGTCGCGCAACAGGGTGCGCAGATCGCCGGCCGTGGCGTCGAGGTTCTTGGTCACCGCCCCGTTCATGTCGACCTGCAGCAGGAAGTGCACGCCGCCGCGCAGATCAAGGCCCAGATACATGGGCAGCGCGCGGATCGAGGTCAACCACTGCGGGCTGGCCGACAGCAGGTTGAGCGCCACTACGTACGACGGGCTGGTCGGATCGGGGTTGAGCGCGCGCTCGATGGCGTCCTTGGCCTTGAGCTGGGTGTCGGTGTCGTCGAGCCGCACCCGCAGGCCGCTTTCGTCACGCAGCAGACCGGTGTTGGCGATGCCGGCGGTCTTGAGCGTGTCGATCACGCGCGCTTCCAGGGCGGCGTCGGCCTTGAGCGTGGAACGAGCGGGCGAGACCTGCACGGCGGGGACTTCGCCGTAGAAGTTCGGCAGCGTGTAGATCAAACCGAAGATCAGCACGATGACGACGAGCAGGTTTTTCCAGAGCGGGTAGCGATTCATTGTTCGGTGGGCGGTTCTGGTATGAAGGCAAAGCCCTCCGGGCGCGAAGCCGGGAGGGCCTTGGGGTGACTTACGCGTTCTTCAGGGTGCCCTTGGGCAGCACGGTGCCGATGGAACCCTTTTGCACCGTTACTTCGACGCCATCGGAGATGGCGACCTTGACGAAGTTGTCCTGCACCTGGGTGATGCGCCCGGCGATGCCGCCGGCGGTGATCACTTCGTCGCCCTTGGCCAGCGCGGCCAGCAGGTTCTTGTGCTCTTTGGCGCGCTTCATTTGGGGGCGAATCATGATGAAGTACATCACCACGAAAATCAGCACCATGGGCAGCAGACTCAGCAGGCCGCCGGCCGGGGCGTCCGCGGCGGCGGCGGTCTGTGCGTAGGCATTGGAAATGAACACGTTGCTCTCCAGATCTAATAGGAACAGATAAAAATTAACTTATGAGTATATCAGGCACAGCGAATGACGCACCCGTGCCTGAGTCAGCATTCGACATCGGGCTTGTCAGGCACCGCGACCGCGCTTGGCGGCGAATTCGACCATGAAGGCGCCAAAACGATCCGCATCGATGGCAGAACGCATCGATTGCATGAGCTGCTGGTAGTAATGCAGATTGTGGATCGTCATCAGGCGCGCGCCCAGGATTTCGTTGGCACGGTCAAGGTGATGCAGGTAGGCCCGCGAAAAGTTGCGGCAGGCATAGCAGGTGCAATCGGCGTCGATCGGCCCGGTATCGGTCTTGTGGCGCGCGTTGCGGATCTTGAGGTCGCCCCACTGGGTGAACAGCCAGCCGTTGCGGGCGTTGCGGGTAGGCATGACGCAATCGAACATGTCCACGCCCTGGGCGACGCCGTATACGAGGTCTTCCGGGGTACCCACGCCCATCAGGTAGCGCGGTTTGGCCTGCGGCAGACGCGGCGCAGTATGCGCCAGCACACGGTGGAATTCTTCTTTAGGCTCGCCGACCGACAGGCCGCCGATGGCGAAGCCTTCGAAACCGATGTCGCCAAGCCCGGCCAGGGATTCTTCGCGCAGGTCTTCGTGCATGCCGCCCTGGACAATGCCGAACTGAGCGTTGGGGTTTTCAAGACGCAGGAATTCGTCGCGCGAACGACGCGCCCAGCGCATCGACAGGCGCATCGAGGCGGCTGCCTGGTCGTGGTCGGCCGGGTACGGCGTGCATTCGTCGAAGATCATGACGACGTCGGAATTGAGCACATGCTGGATGCGCATGGATTCTTCCGGCGTCAGGAACAGCTTGTCGCCATTGATGGGCGACGAGAACTTGACACCATCTTCGGTGATCTTGCGCAGCGCACCGAGCGAAAACACCTGAAAACCACCCGAATCGGTCAGGATCGGCTTGTCCCAGCCCATGAAAGCATGCAGGCCACCGAAGCGTTCGATGACGTCCAGACCAGGGCGCAGCCACAGGTGAAAGGTATTGCCCAGGCAGATCTGGGCACCGATGTCGACCAGGTCGACCGGGCTCATGGCCTTGACGGTGCCATAGGTGCCGACCGGCATGAACGCTGGGGTGTCGACCACGCCGTGGTTCAGGTGCAGGCGGCCACGACGGGCAGCGGCCGAGGTGTTGAGAAGTTCGAATTTCATGGCGGAGTCAGGATTGCGTGCGTTCGAGGAGCATGGCGTCGCCATAGCTGAAGAACCGATAACGTTGCGCGATGGCGTGCGCGTAAGCGGCGCGGATGGTCTCGACGCCGGCCAGGGCGGACACCAGCATCAGCAGCGTCGAGCGCGGCAAATGGAAATTGGTGATGAGGCCGTCGGCCACACGGAAACGATAGCCCGGCGTGATGAAAATACCCGTCTCGGCGCCGCCGGCGGCCAGGGTACCGGACTGCGCCGCGCTTTCCAGCGTGCGCATGCTGGTGGTGCCGACGCACAACACCCGCCCGCCCGCCGCACGGGTGGCGGCAATGGCGTCAACGGTGGCCTGCGGCACGCTGTACCACTCGCGGTGCATGACATGATCGGCAAGCTTTTGCGCACGCACCGGCTGAAAGGTGCCGGCCCCCACGTGCAGCGTGACGAAGGCGCGATTCACCCCCCGCGCGGCCAGCGCGTCGAACAGGGCGTCGTCAAAATGCAGGCCGGCCGTGGGCGCGGCGACGCTGCCCAGTTGGCGGGCGTACACCGTCTGGTAGCGGGCCTCGTCACCGGCCTGGGCGGCACGCTCGATGTAGGGCGGCAAAGGCAGGCGGCCGTGGCGTTCGATGTAATCGACGGCGCTGGCGTCGGACGGAAAACGCAGATGAAAGAACTCGCCAACGCGGCCCAGCACTTCGGCGTCGAACGCGTCGGCCAGACGCAACCGGCTGCCGGGCCTGGGTGTTTTGCTGGCGCGCACCATGGCGAGGACTTCATGCTCGCCCAGCGGGCGCTCGACCATGACTTCGACATGGCCGCCGGAAGCCTTGTAGCCATACAGGCGCGCGTGCAATACGCGGCTGTCATTGAACACCAGCAGGTCGCCGGGGCGCAGGAAGTCGGGCAGTTCACGGAAGACACGATCGTCCAGTGCATTGCCGCGCACCACCAGCAGACGACTGGCGGCGCGATCGGCCAGCGGCGTCTGGGCGATGAGCTCCGGCGGCAGGGGATAGTCGAAATCGTCGACCGACAAAGAAGAAGGCGTGTCGCTCACGTTATTTGATACGAAAACTTGATGTGGGTGGCCGCTTCGGCCATAATCCGCGCTCCTCAGGCCGAGGTGGCGGAATCGGTAGACGCAGCGGATTCAAAATCCGCCGCCGCAAGGTGTAAGGGTTCGAGTCCCTTCCTCGGCACCACGCAGTACTCCCAGAACACCCCAGAAACTCCGATCCGCGCCGTTCCGGCCCGTTCAGAGCCACGCGATCATCTCGCGGCCATCGCAGCAAAGCCCGCCATTATACCGTAGCTGCAAGGCTTCTCCAGCACCCCGCTCATGTACCCGGCAAGGCGCCCCTGCCCTGACCCCGACGCGCACCGTCCACCCGGCCACGGCCAAGACGCAGGGCGTTGAGCACCACCAGCAGCGAACTGCTGCCCATGCCGATGCCGGCGATCCATGGCGTCACCCAGCCCATCATGGCGGCCGGCACCGACAGGATATTGTAGGCAAAGGCCCAGGCCAGGTTCTGGCGCACGATGGACAGCGTACGGCGCGACAGATCGCGCGCCGTGACGATGCGCCCGAGTACGTCGTTGAGCAGCAGCATGTCGCCCTGGCTGCGCGCCAGATCGGTGCCGCCGCCCATGGCGATGGACACATGCGCCTGCGCCAGCACCGGGCCGTCATTGACACCATCGCCGACCATGGCAATCACGCGCCCCTCGGCCTGCAGCGCGCGCAACGCGGCGTGCTTGTCTTCGGGGCTCATGCCGGCGCGGGCATCGCTCACACCCAGCGCCGCCGCCACCGGCGCCACCGCCGAGGGCGCATCGCCGCTGAAGATGCTCACACGCAGGCCACGTGCTTGCAGCGCGGCGATGGTGGCAGCCGCATCCGGCCGCACCAGGTCATCGACCACAAAGGCGGCGCACCACTGCCCCGCCACCACCAGAAAGACTTCACTGCCCGACAGGGTGCCCCATTCGGCCGGCATGGCGTCGTGCGCGCAGGCGGCGACGAAGGCACGCCGCCCGATGGCGCAGGCTACGCCGTCCACTTGCCCGGCAATGCCCTGCCCGGCCTGCGCGTGCACCTCGCTGGCGCTCAGACGCAGGGCGCTGGCATCGACCAGGGCTCGGGCAATGGCATGTTCGGAATGGCGTTCGAGCGCTGCCGCGATGGCGGTGGCGCGCGCCGCGTCCTGCCCCGGCGCACACAGCACCTCACGCAGGCGCATGCGCCCCAGCGTCAGGGTGCCGGTCTTGTCGAACACGATATGGTCGGCGCGAGCCAGGGTTTCGATGGCATGCGCGCGCGTCACCAGCAGGCCGGCACGGCCGAAGGCATCGGTGGCCACGGTCAGCGCCACCGGCGTGGCCAGCGACAGCGCACAGGGGCAACTGACGACGAGGACCGACACGCAGATCCAGAAGGCATGCTCGGGCGACACCTGCCACCAGTAGGCGCCGGTGATGACGGCCAGCACCAGCAGCACGGCAACGAAGCGGCCGGCGATGCGGTCGGCCTGCTCGACGATGCGGGGGCGTTCGGACGCGGCTTGCTCCACCAGACGCCGCAGCGCCGACAGGCGCGTGGCCTCGCCCACCGACTGGGCACGGAACACCAGCGGGCTGGCCGTGTTGATGCTGCCGGCCAGCACCATGGCGCCCAGCGCCTTGGGCAACGGCCGGCTCTCGCCGGTGAGCCAGGATTCATCGACTTCGCTGGTGCCGTCTTCGACCACGCCATCGGCGACGATGGTTTCGCCCGGCAGCACGCGCAGCAGATCGCCCGCTGCCAGCGCGCTCACCGGTACTTGTTCGTCATGACCGTCGACAATGCGGCGGCCATAGGCGGGAATGACGCGGGCGATGGTCTCGGCCCCGCGCGTGGCGCGCTGGCGCGCCAGCATTTCGAGATAGCGGCCACCGAGCAGGAAGAACACGAACATGGTGACCGAATCGAAGTACACCTCGCCGCGCCCGGTCAGCGTGCCCCACATGCTCGCCAGGAACGCGCTGCCTACGCCGAGGGCGACCGGCACGTCCATGCCGAGTCGACGCAGGCGCAGGTCGCGCCAGGCGCGCTGGAAAAACGGCGCCGCCGAATACAGCACCACCGGCAGGGTCAGGATGAGGCTCGCCCAGCGCATCAGGCTTTCCACGGCGGGCGTCATGTCACCCTCGCCCGCGATGTAGACCGGATAGGCATACATCATCACCTGCATCATGCCGAAGCCGGCCACGAACAAGCGCCACAGGGCCGAACGGCGTTCGCGCTGCGCCACCTGTTCGGATAGCGCCGGGTCGAACGGGTGGGCGCGATAACCAATGGCGGCGACCGCCCCCAGGATGTCGGAGAGCTTCAGGCGCGCGGCGTCCCAGCGCACGCGCGCGCGGCGCGTCGTGTAATTGACCTGCACGGCGGTGATGCCCGGCAACTGGCCGAGATGGCGCTCGTTGAGCCACACGCAGGCGGCGCAGGTGATGCCTTCGAGGATCAGGTCGGCCTCGCGCTCATGCTCGCCCGCCGTGCGCACGAAGCCTTGCTGAAAAGCCGGCTGATCGAACAGGGCGAGCTCTTGCAGGGGCGCGGGCAGAGCTTCGCGCGGTGACTCCGGCAAGGCGTCGCGATGGCGGTAGTAGTCTTCGAGGTGGTTGTCGACGATGGCCTGCGCCACCGCCTGACAACCGATGCAGCACATGGCGCGCGGCTGGCCGTCGACGCGTACGTAGAGAGTGGTCGGCTGGGGCACGTCCAGCCCGCAGTGGTAGCACGCTTCGGCGGCCATGGCGGCTCCGTCAGATTTCGCGCCAGCCGAAGCCGGCCTGCTGGCAGGCCACGCCAACCCAGTCGGCATGGCAACCGAGGGCGTCCGCCAGGGCGGCGCGCGCATGCGCGGGCGTGTTGTTCTTTTCGGACAGATGAGCGGCCACGATGTGGCGCAGGTGCGAACGGTCCATGCGCGCCAGCGCGTCGGCCGCCTGGGCATTGGCAAGGTGGCCGTGCTCGCCGCCGACGCGGCGTTTCAGAAAGTGCGGATACGGCCCGTCGCGCAGCATGTCGACGTCATGGTTGCATTCGAGCACCAGCGCTTGCAGCCCATCAAGCATGGTCAGCATGGCATCGGTGACGTGGCCGGCGTCGGTCAGCACGCCCAGGCGGGCGGCACCATCCGAAAACACATACTGAACGGGGTCGCCGGCATCGTGCGGCACGCTGTACGGCTGCACCTGCAGCCCACCGATGGCAAAGGCACTGCCGGCGGTGATGACGTTGATATGGGGAGAGGCTTGCAGCGCGGCGGGCGCCTGCGCCAGCGTGCCGGCGGTGAGGTATACCGGCAAGCGATGGCGGGTGGCCAGACGGCACACCCCACCAATGTGATCGCCGTGCTCGTGGGTGACGAGCACGGCGTCGAGTCCTTCGGCGATCAGGCCGATGCGGCCCAGACGTGCGGCGGTTTCGCGCACGCTAAAGCCACAATCGACCAGGACGCGCGTCCCGCCGGTTTCGACCACCAGGGCATTGCCGCGGCTACCGCTACCGAGGGACGCAAAACGGATCACTTCAACTCGTTGAGCAGCAGCGACAGAATCTGCCGCGCCGATTCGGACGACACCTGCTTGCCGTCCTTGTCCTGCACGCGCACCAGGGTCTTCTCGCCAGCCGCTTCGGCCACGATGCGATACTGGTTGGTGCCCGGCGCCGGCTTGCTCGAGAACATGCGGCTGATCCAGCCGTCTTCCTTCTGCTTGAGGTCGTCGGCCGACACGTAACGCACAAAGTAAGTGTTCTTGGCGCGATCGCGGTCTTCCACCACCAGGCCGACGCGGTCGAGCGCGGAGCCGAGCTGGCGCCACACGCGATCGATCTGCCCATCGACGGCCAGTTGCATGTCGCCGGTGGTATTGGTGAGGGCAGCGCGCACCGGACGGTTGTCGGGCTGGGCGACGATCTGGGCAACCTTCTCTTCGTTGCCGCCGGCCAGCTTGACCATGAAGAGACGCATCATTTCGTCTTCGAGGCCCGGATCGGGGCGGCGCGGTTGCCACTGCAAGAACATGCAGCGGTCGTCCGAGCACACTTGCTGGATGCCGCGGTGCGTAATGAACAGATCGACGGTGCCGGCGTCCTTGCCCGGTTCAATGCGGGCGCGGAAGCGGTCGCGCATGCCGGTGTCCGACACCGGCGCGATGACGGCGCCGAAGTTGCGGCGAATCCAGTCTTGCGGCAGCTTGGCGCGGTTTTCGAGCCAATCGGTTTCCATCACGCCGACCTGCGGATTGTCGGTGGTCAGCACAAAACCGTTTTCTTCCCAGAAAGCGCGCAGTTGCGGCCACAGGTCACCCTGCGTGCCCTTGATCACCAGCCAGCGCTCGTCACCGGCACGTTCGACGTGCATGGTGTCGGACTGCACCGGTTGCAGCTTGGCCGTGTTGGCCGCCGGTGCCTGTTGCTGGCCGGCGGTGTACGACGACAGCGAGGCCGTGCCGCGTTCGGGCGTGCTGGCATCGGGCACCGAAAAACGATCGTCGCGGGCCGGCGCGATCAGATCGGGCGGCACTTCGAGCGTGGACTTGGCGGCGCGCGCACCGCTCTTGTAATCGACATTGCCGGGCTTCTGGTTGGCATTGCCGCCACAGGCGGTCAGCGCCACGACGGCCAGCACCGAGCAGGCGGCGGCGCCGGCTGAACTCCGAATCTTCATCTACTTCCCTTTCACTTCAGGCAGCCAGCGGCTTGGAGCGCGGTGCGGACTTTTTCTTGGAATTGGGCCGACAACGGTGTCAGCGGCAAGCGGATACCGGAGTCGCACAGGCCCATCTGCTGCGCGGCCCACTTGACCGGAATCGGGTTGGCTTCGACAAAGAGGTCGCGATTGAGCAGATAAAGCGCCTCATTGAGTTCACGAGCCCGTGCGAGGTTCCCTTCGCGGGCCGCCACGCACATGTCGTGCATCAGGCGCGGCGCCACGTTGGCGGACACTGAGATGACACCATGACCACCCAGCAGCATGAAAGCCAGGCTGGTCATGTCGTCGCCGCTGTAGAGCGCGAAATCGGCCGGCACGCGGCGCACCAGGTCGGTGATGCGCTCGATGTTGCCGGTAGCGTCCTTGATGCCGACGATGTTGTCGATCTGCGCCAGGCGCAGCACCGTATCGTTGGCCATGTCGGCCACCGTGCGGCCAGGCACGTTGTACAGGATGACGGGGATGTCCACCGCTTCGGCGATGGCGCGGAAATGCTGGTACAGGCCTTCTTGGGTGGGCTTGTTGTAGTACGGCACCACCGACAGCACGCCGGCGGCGCCCACGTTCTTGGCGAAGCGCGACAGTTCGATGGCTTCGGCGGTGGAATTGGCGCCCGCGCCGGCGATGATCGGCAGGCGGCCGGCGGCGTGCTCGACGGAAGCGCGGATCAGTTCGCAGTGTTCAGCCACCGTGACCGTCGGCGATTCGCCCGTGGTCCCCACCACCACCAGCCCGTCCGAACCTTCACGGACATGGAAATCGATCAGGCTTCTCAGTCGGGAATAATCCAACTGGCCATCCGGCGTCATCGGTGTGATGAGCGCGACAAGGGAACCCGTAATCATGTGCTAGGCAATGGATGAAGGTGAATCGCGCAATTGTACCTGAACGATCGCGGGCCACGCGCCCACCCCTATTGCGCGCCGCGTCAAATCGTTACAAGACATTGGCCGCCGCCACGCCGCCCTCAGCCGATCAATGCCCGCACATGGGCCACCACGCTGCGCCCGAGCGCCGACAGGTCGTAACCGCCTTCGAGCATCGACACGATGCGCCCGCCGCAATGGGCGTCGGCGAAGGCGCTGAGCTGCTCGGTGATCCAGGCGTAGTCGGCCTCGACCAGGGCCATCGACGCCATGTCGTCTTCGCGATGGGCGTCGAAGCCGGCCGACACGAAAATCATCTGCGGCGCGTGGGCCACCAGCGCCGGCAGCCAGGTAGAGGTCAGCAGTTCGCGCACGGCCTTGCCGCCGGTGGCGGCAGGCAAAGGGGTGTTGAGGATGTTGGGCCCGGCCGGCTCGGTGCCACTGTAGGGGTACAGCGGCGACTGGAAGAACCCCACCATGAGCACGCGCGGATCATTGGCAAAAATCTGCTCGGTGCCGTTGCCGTGGTGCACATCGAAGTCGACGATGGCCACGCGTTCCAGCCCGCGCACCTCCAGCGCATGGCGCGCGGCGATGGCAACGTTGTTGAAGAAGCAGAACCCCATCGCCTGCATGCGCTCTGCATGGTGACCGGGCGGGCGCACGGCGCAGAAGGCGTTGCGCGCCCCACCATCGAGCACCATGTCGGTGGCCAGGATGCCGGCGCCGGCGGCCCGCCGCGCGGCGCGCAGGGTGTCCGGGCACATGGCGGTGTCTGGATCGAGGTGGCGGATGCCGCTGTGCGGTGCCAGGGTAGCCAGTTCGGCGACGTACAGCGGCGAATGCGCCAACGCCAATTGTTCGTCGGTGGCCGCCGGCGCGTCGTACTGCGCCAGCAGGGCGTCGAGCCCCGAGGCGATCATCTGGTCGCCGATGGCGGTCAGCCGATCAGGGGATTCGGGATGCAGTGCGCCCATCGAATGCAGGGCGCAGTCGGCGTGGGAGATATACACGGTCGTCGCATTCATGCAGCCTCCAGAAGACCATCGATGATGCGAAAAGCGGCGCCCCGGCGCCGCTTTGCAGGACTAGCCGATCACATGCGAGAGCAGCCCATCGGCCAGCTTCGGTTCGAACCAGGTGGACTTGGGCGGCATGATCTGATCCGCGTCCGCCACCGCCATCAGGTCATCCAGCGTGGTCGGGAACATGCTGAATGCCACCGCCATTTCACCGCTATCGACGCGCTTTTCCAATTCGTTCAAACCCCGAATGCCGCCGACGAAATCGATGCGCTTGTCGCGCCGCAGGTCGGCGATGCCGAGCACCGGCGTGAGCAGGTGGTCGGACAACAGGCTGACGTCGAGGCGGGCCACCGGGTCTTGCGGGATCAGCGCCGGCTTGATGGCCAGGCGATACCAACGGCCCTTGAGGTACATGCCGTATTCGCCATGGCGCGCCGGCTTGACCTGGCCGGCGCTCGGGCTGACCTCGAACGCTTCGGCCAGACGTGCCAGGAAGGCATCTTCGCCGAGCCCGTTGAGGTCGGTGACGACGCGGTTGTAGTCGAGAATCTTCAGCTCATGGGCGGGGAAGATCACCGACAGGAAGTAGTTGTAAGACTCGTCACCGGTATGGGCCGGATTGGCGTCACGGCGCGTGGCGCACACGCGCGAGGCGGCGGCCGAACGGTGATGGCCGTCGGCGATGTAGAGCGCCGGCAGCGCGTCAAAGGCGCTGGTCAGGGCCGCCATGGCGGCGGCGTCGCGAATCGCCCATACGGTGTGGCGAACACCGTCGTCGGCGACGGCGTCGGCAATCGGCTCGGCCTGACTGGCTGCGGCCAGAATGGCGTCGATGCGCGGCGCGTCCGGATAAGCCAGCAGCACCGGGCCGGTCTGGGCGTTGAGCGCTTCGACCTGGCGCACGCGGTCGTCTTCTTTGTCCGGCCGCGTCAGTTCGTGGCGGCGGATGCGGTTCTTGTCGTAGTCGGCCACCGAGGCGGCGGCCACCAGGCCGGTCTGAGTATGTTCGCCCATCACGATGCGGTAGGCGTAGTACAGCGGCGCGTCGTCCTGCACCAGCACACCGGCCTCACGCATGCGGGCGAGGTTTTCGGCGGCCTTGGCATACACCGGCGCCGAGTACACGTCGGTGCCGGCGGCCAGATCGATTTCGGGCTTCGAAATATGCAGGAAGCTCCAGGGCTTGCCGGCGGCGCGCGCGCGCGCCTCGTCGCTGGAGAGCACGTCGTAGGGCGGCGCCACGATGTCGGCGGCACGGCCGGCTGCGGGACGCAGGCCGGCGAAAGGCTGAATCAAATGCATGAATGTCTTTCTGGGTTCTCGTAGCAAGCGTTGGCGGTACGGCCCCGTCAGGCGGCGGCCCGGCGCACCACGACGTCCTGCAGCACGGCGGCCGCGTCGCGCAGGGTCCGCGCGGTGGTGTCCCAGCCGATGCAGGCGTCGGTCACCGAACAGCCGTAGCGCAGCTCGGACAGGTTGTCGGGAATGCTCTGGCTGCCTTCTTCGATGAAGCTTTCGATCATCACGCCGACGATCGAACGGTTGCCATCGCGGATCTGGCCGACGACATCGCGCATCACCAGCGGTTGCAGCTCGGGCTTCTTCCACGAGTTGCCGTGCGAGCAATCGACAAAGATGTTCTGCGGCAGCTTGGCCTTGCCCAGCGCCTGCTCGGCCAGCGAGATCGACACGGTGTCGTAGTTCGGACGACCGCCGCCACCGCGCAGGACGAGATGGCCGTACTTGTTGCCGCGCGTGCGGATGATGGCCGACTCGCCCTGTTCGTTGAGGCCCAGGAAGCTGTGCGGATGCGAAGCCGACAGCACGCCGTTGACGGCGGCGTCGAGCGAACCGTCGGTACCGTTCTTGAAGCCCACCGGGGTGGACAGGCCGGAGGCCATTTCGCGGTGGGTCTGCGATTCGGCGGTGCGCGCGCCGATGGCGGTCCAGCTCACCAGGTCGCCGTAATACTGCGGCGCGATGGGGTCGAGCGCTTCGGTCGCCGCCGGCAGGCCGAGTTCGGCCACGTCCAGCAGAAAGCGACGGCCGCGCTGCATGCCTTCGTCGATGCGGAAGGAATCGTCCATGTACGGATCGTTGATGAAGCCCTTCCAGCCGGTCGAGGTCCGCGGCTTTTCAAAATAGACGCGCATCACGATGTAGAGGGTTTCGGACAGCTCGTCGGCCAGTTCGCGCAGCCGGCGCGCATAGTCCAGCCCCGCGACGGGGTCGTGGATGGAACAGGGGCCAACGATCACGATGGGGCGCGGGTCGAGCCGGTCGAGGATGCGGGTGATGGTGCGGCGGCCATTGAGGACCGTCCCGGCAGCCACATCGGACAGCGGCACACGCGCCTTGATCTCTGCCGGCGAGGGCATGTGATCGAACGAAACGACGTTGAGGTTTTCTGTACTCGGATGCGTCATGGCGCGAATCACTTCGGGGGACACGGAATCTCCAAGTATACGTCTTTGGCGCGCCAAGACCGACATCGCGCAGGCTATGCCCCTAATGGACCATTACTGGACCACGACCATTGCGGCGCACAAAAAAGAAAAGCGCAAAAACCCGCCAATGGGCGGGTTTTTGCGCTCTTGCCGCGTCGGAACCAACCGCTCGCGTCAGACGCCGCCCGAGGGCGGCGCGGTATTACTTGAGCTTGGTTTCCTTGTACGCCACGTGCTTGCGCACGACGGGGTCGTACTTCATGAATTCAAGCTTTTCCGGCGTGGTGCGCTTGTTCTTGTTGGTGGTGTAGAAGTGGCCGGTGCCCGCGGTGGACTCCAGCTTGATCTTTTCACGGCCGCCTTTTGCCATTTCAATCTCCTGGTCGGCCAGGCTGCTGCCTGACCGCATAAAATTCGAGTAGTTGGATCACGAAGGGATCAGCCCTTCAGACCCTGAAGATCCGGGCCCTGGGGCCCCTGCGGATCTTTGATCCGTTCCAGAGAACGGGTTGCTGGAACCGGGTTCTTGAAACCGGGTTCTCAGAACCGGATTCTTAGAACTTTTCGCCGCGCGCGCGCAGCTCAGCCAGCACGACTTCGATGCCCTTCTTGTCGATCGTGCGCAGGCCGGCGTTGGACACGCGCAGATGCACGAAACGCTTTTCCGACTCCAGCCAGAAACGGCGTTGTTGCAGGTTCGGCAGGAAACGACGCTTGGTCTTGTTGTTGGCGTGGGAAACATTGTTCCCCACCATCGGGCCCTTGCCCGTCACTTGACATACTCGAGACATGATTCTCGCTCCGAGGATTGGTTCCGGAAAGCCGGCGATTATATACACCATCGCCCCAACTAGGCAACAACCGCATTTCAAGGTGAATCAAGGCCTTGCGCGCGCCGGCTGGTGAGGGGCTTCAGCCGGCGTCCAGCAGGCCCCGTTCGGCGAACGACAAAGCGCGTGCGCCGGGTGCCACGATGAAGTGATCGAGCACCGGCACATCGATCAGCGCCAGGGCATCGCTCAGTGCGCGGGTGATCTGCAGATCGGCTTCGCTCGGCCGGGTGTTCCCCGAAGGATGGTTGTGCGCCAGGATGACGGCGGCGGCGTTGCGGGCCAGCACCGCCTTGACGACCTCGCGGGGATGCACGCTGACGCTGGCGATGGTCCCCCGGAACAGTTCGACCAGTTCAATGAGCCGATTGCAGCGGTCGAGCAGCAGCACGCAAAACACTTCATGCGGCAGCGCGCCCAGCTTCAGCTTGAGAAAGCGGCGCACGCTTTCGGGGGAATCGAGCGCATCGCTCTCGCTCAGTGTCTTGCTGACGCTGCGACGCGCGATTTCCACCGCCGCCTGCAACTGGGCGTACTTGGCGTCCCCCATGCCCGGCAGGCGCAGGAACGCCACCCGGTCGGCCGCGCACAACTGCGGCAGACCACCAAAATGAGTGAGCAGTTCGCGCGCCAGATCGACGGCGGTCTTGCCCACCGTCCCGACACGCAAGAAGATCGCCAGCAATTCGGCATCGGACAGCGCAGCCGCTCCCATCTTGAGCAAGCGCTCGCGCGGACGCTCGCTGGCGGGCCAATCGGTGATCGCCACGATGTTGCCTCCAAAGGGGATAGAATCGAACGCACATTGTGCAGGGCAGGCAACATATATGACTGGATCATTATCAGATCGAAGGATCGTGCTGGGCGTGACGGGCGGCATCGCCGCCTATAAGGCCGCCGAACTGACGCGCCTGCTGGTCAAGGCCGGCGCCGACGTGCACGTGGTGCTGACCGAAGGGGGCGCCCACTTCGTCACACCGGTCACCTTCCAGGCCCTGTCCGGCAACCCGGTGTGGGTGGACGCCTGGGACGCGCGCATGGCCAACAACATGGCGCACATCGACCTGACGCGCGGCGCGGCCGCCGTATTGGTGGCGCCAGCCAGCGCCGACTTCATGGCCAAGCTTACCCATGGTCTGGCCAACGATCTGCTCAGCACGCTGTGCCTGGCACGCGACTGCCCGCTGCTGATCGCCCCGGCCATGAACCGCCAGATGTGGGAGAACCCCGCCACGCAGCGCAATGTGGCGTTGCTGCGGCAGGACGGCATCACCCTGCTCGGCCCCGATGCCGGCGACCAGGCCTGCGGTGAAGTGGGCCAGGGCCGCATGCTCGAACCGGCGGACATTTTCGAGGGGCTGGTCGATGCGCTCAGTCCCAAGCTGCTGGCCGGCCGACGCATATTGATGACGGCGGGGCCGACCTTCGAGGCCATCGACCCGGTGCGCGGCATCACCAACATCAGTTCGGGCAAGATGGGTTTCGCCCTCGCCCGCGCCGCCCGCCGTGCGGGCGCCGAGGTCGTGCTGGTCGCCGGCCCGGTCGCGCTGCCGACGCCTTTCGGCGTGGAACGTGTCGACGTGCAGTCGGCCGCCCAGATGCACGAAGCGGTGATGCGGCGCGCCAACGCCTATGATGTTTTCATCGGCGTGGCGGCGGTGGCGGATTACCGCCCGGTCAGCACCGCCACCGACAAGATCAAGAAGCAGGACGATGCCATGTCGATCGCGCTGACGCGCAACGCCGACATCCTGGCCGACGTCGCGGCCCTGCCGGAGCCCCCTTTCTGCGTGGGCTTCGCGGCCGAGAGCCGCAACCTCGACGACTATGCCGAAGGCAAACGCGTCGCCAAACGCCTGCAAATGGTGGTGGGCAATCTGGTACAGGATGGCATGGGCGGCGACACCAACCGCGTGACGCTCTACGACGCCCACGGCCACCATCCCCTGCCGCCCGCCAGCAAGGCCGAGGTTGCCGACGGCATCGTGGCCCACCTGGCAAGCCTGCTGCCGGTGCGTCCGCCGCGCTGACCCTTAGCGCGCCGACCGCATCACGGCGGCCGGCGCACCGATTTCTCCATTAGTGGTACTGCCATGAAAACCATCGACGTCAAGATCCTCGACCCGCGCCTGAAGGATTCGCCGCCCAAGTACGGCAGCGCCGGCGCCGCCGGGCTGGACCTGCGCGCCTGCATCGACCAGCCGATCACTTTCCGCCCCGGCGACACGCATCTGATCCCGGCCGGCATCGCCATCCACCTGGATGATCCGACGCTGGCGGCGCTGATCCTGCCGCGCTCGGGTCTGGGCCACAAGCACGGCATCGTGCTCGGCAACCTGGTCGGCCTGATCGATTCGGATTACCAGGGGCAGATTTATATTTCCACCTGGAATCGCGGCAAGGATTCGTTCGTCATCCAGCCCATGGAACGTATCGCGCAGATGGTCATCGTGCCGGTGTTGCAGGTCGGCCTGAACGTGGTCGACGACTTCGCGGCCAGCGAACGTGGCGAAGGCGGCTTCGGCAGCACGGGCAAGCACTGATCCAAGCGCGGGGCCGCCTGCGGCCCCGCCCCCCTCACTTGATGCGCTTGCGCGAGAACTCGTCTTCGATGTTGTCGCGGTAGTAACTCATGGGCGAAGCGCTTTCCAGAAAGCGCCGCCCGACCTCGTCCCCCACCCCGGTGTGCTGCACCACCGAACCGTTGTCGAATTCGATCTCCAGCACGCGCGCACCACGGTCATAGCCTGCCGAGCGAATGCCGGCGCGGCGGATCGGTTTGCGTTCCATCGCCATCGTCCCCTTTTCTTATGAATGTGCGGACCACTGTACCGCAGCGCTGATCAATGCGTTGACGGCGTCAGTTACACGTTTATCTCAAATAGCCTCGCAACTTGCCAACAACCCTTATTTACACATAAGTAAATCGTTTTACGATCAACCCTTGGGACGCCCGCAGGCGCCCGCAGTGCCGGTCTCCACACGCAGACGGCCGGCCCGGTAGATGATGGAGGAGCGAGGAATGAAGCTGAAAACGGGTGTGGCCACCTGCATGCTGGCCGCAGCAACCTTCGGAACGGCGCAGGCAGCCGATACGTTGCAGGTGTGGATTCGCGCCAGCAACGATTCGCGGGTGGTGTACGAAAAAGTCGGGGATGCCTTCCGCAAGAAGACCGGCATCGAAGTCGAATACTTCAACGCCACCACGGATTTCGAGCAACGCCTGGCACGCGCCGCCACCGGCAACCAATTGCCGGACGTCATCTTCGACGACGCGGCGCTGATGGGGCACCTGGTGCAGATGGGCATCGTCGACGAGATCGACCGCAAGGCGATCAAGGGCGGTGGCGATCTGTACGACGCCGCCTGGGACAGCACGCGCGCCTACAACGGCAAGTATTACGGCGTGCCGACTTCGGCGCAGTCGTTCGCGCTGTTCGTGCGCAAGGATTGGCGCACCAAGCTCGGCCTTCCGCAGCCCAAGACCTGGAAAGACATCGAAGCGCTGGCCAAGGCCTTTACCGAAAAAGACCCGGACGGCAACGGCAAAGCCGACACCTTCGGCTTCATCCTGCCCGGCTCGGTCACGCGCGGTTATACCAGTTGGTTCCTGAGTTCTTACCTGTGGCAGGCGGGGGGCGATTTCATCCGCAAATCGGGCGATGGCTACAAGCCCTCGCTCGACGAGCCGGCCGCCGCCGAAACCCTGCGCTTCATGCGTGGCCTGCTGTGCGCCAAGTACACGCAGCCGGGCGCCATCAACGCCACCACGGCCGACGCCATCCCGTCGTTCCGCTCGGGGCAGACCGGCATGTTCTTCTCGGGGCCGTATCACATCGCGCTGTTCGACAAGGACCCCGGCAAGGACGTCATCGAAGTGATCGTGCCGCCGGCCGGCCCCAAGGGTGTGGCAACGCTGGCCGAAGGCACCACGGCCTATCTCATGAAGGGCAGCCGCAACAAGGCCAACGCCAAGCTCTTCATGGAATACATGATCACGCCTGACGTGCAGGAAATGGGCATGGCGGTGGGCTCGACCAACATCCCCATCGTGCGCCTGTCGGTCAACAAGAACGTGGACACCAAGAAGATCTACAACGACGAGCGCTGGGCCCTGTTTGCCGATCTCTACGGCAAGAGCGCGCACTACGTGCCGCAAGTGCCCAACTGGCAACCGATCCGTCAGGCGACGGCGGATGGGTTCAACCGCATCCTGGCCGACTGCAATTCGAACATCGAAGCCGGCCTGAAGGACGTGAACGCCAAGGTGGGTGAAGAACTCGCCAAGCAAGGCGTACTCGCCAAGTAACGCCACCGGCGCGGCGGCATGCCGCCGCGCCGTGTGCCTTGTGGTCAGGCGCCGTCGCGCACGTCCGGGCGCTTGCCGTCCGCGCCCTGCGCGTTGGCCACGTCTGCCGTCGCATCAGGCGGCGGCCACACGAAATCACGCGGCCGGCTACGCAGCCGGCCCCATAGCAAGCCCGCCAGCTCACTCCGTTCGGCAAAGCGAATACCGCGCGACTTGAGCGCCACGCGCAGCGCCAGCGCAAAGCTCACCGCCAGGTTGGTCGCGCCGATCAACAACACCCCCAGCGCCAGGGCCACCAGCACATGCCAGCCCGGCCACACCGCGGCGGCCTGGCTGCCATAGGCCAGGTTGGCGGCGGCAAAGGTGACATGCCGGATATCCAGCGGCAGGCCGAGCAAGAAACCCACCGTGCCCATGCAACCCAGCATGCAGCCGAACAGAAAATTACCGGCCAGGGCGCCGAGATTGTGTTCGACGTAATCCGACAGGCGCGCCAGGCGCCGCTCGCCCAACAGGCGACGCAGCCACCCGACCCGCAGCAGGCGTTCCGGCACCCGGTTGTAGATCGCCTTGTTGTCGTAATAGCCCGAGATCAGACCCGCCAGGAACAGGCAGCAGCCGGCGATGGCCGCATGGGGCAAGGCCAGGCTGCGCCAGGGATGCAGATCCTGCAGCAGGTGGGTCGCCTTGTCGGCGCTCACCGCCGGCGCCCCGAAGGCCGCCACCCACGCCCAGGCCACCGCCAGCGACACGGCAAAGGCCACGATCACGTTGCCGACGATGGCGATCAATTGCGAGCGCACCACCTGCACGATGAGTTCGGTAAGCACCAGCAGCGGCCCGCGTGGCGAGCCCGGTCGGGGCTCCAGCGCCGCCGCCAGGGTTGCCGCCGTCATGGCCGGCTGCTTGGTGGCGATGGTAAAACCGAGGACATGGATCAGCACAAAGCCCAGCCCGTAATTGAGGCTGAAGCCGACCGCCTGCCATACGGGGGCCAGGTGCAGGTCGCCGATGAACACTTTGATGAGGGCCATGAAGGCTACGATCACACCAGCGCCCGCAGCGGCGCGGAACATCTGCCAGAACTCGGCACGATCGCGCGTCACGTAGTGTTCGCCGGTCTTGCTGGCATGCTCGGTCACTTGCAGCGCGAGCAGGCTGAAGAGGCTGCCGAACAGATCCCGCACGCTGTTGCGGCGGCATTCGTTGCGCACCAGGGTCAGAAAAAAAGCCAGCGCGCGCGTGCGCCGTTCATGTTCCGGCTGCGGTGTCAGCAGGCTCATCAGGAGCACGGCGCGGTCGATCATCTGAGCCGCCCGCGTCAGATGCCAGCTCAGGTTGACGGCCGCCCCCGATTCGCGCGATTGACGGCGGATGCGTTCGAGCGCGTCGGCACACTGCGCGGCCAGCACCTGTGCATGCGCCAGGTCGACGGCCGCCTCGGCGAGGTCGCTGGCGAGCAGGCCTTCGGTATGCGCATCGATTTCGCGCTGCAAGGCCAGGAAGGGCGATTCGTACTGCGCCAGCGGCGCGTGGTAGCGCACCAGGTCGGGTTCGAGGCCCAGCGCCGCCAGGCGGCAGGCTACGATGCGCAGCGCATCGACCAGTTCCAGCACCACACGGCGGCGGCCGGCGTGCGGCGCGTCGGCGCCAAACCCGATCACGTCGATCAACTCGTCCCATAGATCGGGGGCAATCTGCGCCAGCCACGCCGGATCGTCCTGCATGCAGAAGACTTCTTCGAGCATGTCGCCAAGAAAGCGATGGTCCAGCGCCGGTGGCAGCAGACGATCGCTCAGGCGCCGCCGCAAGGCGGTGAAGAAGCCGGAATTATCGAGAATGCCGCTGCCGGCATATAAAAAGCGATGGCGTCGCTGCGCCAGTTGATCGGATACGTAGTCGCGCAGCCCCGCCGCCAGTTGCGGCTGCCCACGCAGTACCTGCAGCAGGCTGCCCAGGCGCGCATTGATGCTGCCGGCGCCGCGTTCGCGCGGACGGGGGCGCAGCCAGGCCACCAGATCGGCGAGCAGGGCCGCGTCGGCGTCCTGCTGGTGGGGCGCGGCGGCGATACGTTCGAGAAGGGATGCCTGTTCGGTCATGCGATGTCTTTCGTGGCGTGCCGGCGGCACGCGCTCAGTCTTCGGCCTGCACGCCCAGCCAACTGCCGCGCCAGCCGTTCTCGCCGCCTTCTTCGCCACGGCCGAAGCGATGGCGGAAGCGCAGGTATTGCGGGTAGGCGAAGAAATCCTCTACCCGCCCCTCGCGGATGTTGCGCTGAGTGAGTTGCCAGAAACCCGGCGTCAGCAGGTCGGCATGGTGCGTCATGAAGGCTTCGCGCACAACGTCGCGCCCGAGCAGAAAGGCGCCGAATTCCTGCGGAAAGACATCGTGCCGCCCCACCGGATACCACACTTCGCCGGACAGTTCGGCTTCCGGGTTGGGCGGCGGCGGAATGTCACGGAAGTGACAGTCGGTCATGAATTCGATTTCGTCGTAGTCATAGAACACCACCCGCCCGTAGCGCGTGACGCCGAAATTCTTCCACAGCATGTCGCCGGGAAAGATGTTGGCCTGCGCCATTTCGCGGATGGCTTCGCCGTACTCGTGCACGATGTAATCGGTCTGAGCGGCGTCGGCCTGATCGAGAAACAGGTTCAAAGGCATCAGGCGCCGTTCGATGTACAGGTGCTTGATGACCACGGCATCGCCGTCGTACTCGACGCCCTCGCCCGCCACCGCCTTGAGCTCAGCCAGCAGGGCGTCGTCGAAACGCGCGCGCGGCAGCGCCACGTCCGAGAATTCGAGCGTATCGGCCATGCGCCCGACGCGGTCGACCTGCTTGACCATGAGGTACTTGCGCTTGACGGTCTGGCGGTCCATGTCTTTCTGGATCGCAGCCTGATCCTTGATGATCTTGAACACATAGGGGAACGAGGGCAGCGTGAACACCAGCATCACCATGCCGCGGATGCCCGGCGCCACCACGAAGCGATCGTTCGACTGCGACAGGTGATTGATGAGGTCGCGGTAGAACATGGTCTTGCCCTGCTTGCCCAGCCCGAGCATGGTGTAAATCTCGCTCTCGGGTTTGCTCGGCATGATCGACTTCAGAAAGCGCACGTAGGCCGAGGGCACCGCCATGTCGGCCATGAAGTACGCGCGCGACAGCGAAAACAGCAGCGAGATGCGCCAGGCATCGAGAATCAGCGCATCGGCGTAGAGCCCGCCTTCTCCATGACGGATGACTACAGCAAAGGGGTATTCCTGATAGCCATTGATCACCTTGCCGATGATGTGCGCGGCCTTGTTGCGATAAAAGGCCGAATGCAGCACCTGTATCTGCAGGTTGAAGTCCTGCTTCGGCCAGTGGCCAACGTGCGCGCGCGCGGTCTGTACGATGTAGCCGACGTCGCGCGACAGGTCTTCGAAGGGCATCGTCCAGCCAAAATCCGACACGATGCGCCGCACGGTGGCGCGCATGCCGGCCTGCTGCGGGTAATAGCTGCGCCAGGTGGGCGGGTCGGATTCGATGAATTCGGTCGACAGGCCGGGCCGCTGGAAGATGTAGTCGTTGTGAAAATACCGGCGATGCAGAATCTTGCAGCACACCGAATTGAAAAAGGTTTCGGCCAGCTCCGGCTGCTTGTGGTTGATGAGCAGGCCGATGAAAGCCAGCTTGACCTGCTGCCAGGTGGCGTCAGGCAGGCGCGCAGCGTCGAATTCGTCACGCAGACGCAGCACCGTCTCGGTCACCCGCTCGTCATAGAACTGGACGCGTTCGGTGACGGCACGCAGTTGCCCCAGCCAGTCTCCCGCTTCGAAGCGCGCCCGGGCGGCTCGTGTGGTCTCGCCAAAGATCCGGTAGTGGCGATCGAAGCCTTCGATCAGGGCCTGCGCGATGCCGGCCGGCGTGGTGTCAACGTGGCGTTCCACTCTCGCACCTCTCGGGATCTGTGAGCGGGCCGCAACGCCCGCAGGCCGCGCCGGCCCTGGCGATTTCTACAACGAAGCGACCGGGCAGAGCAATACGTCACCGGAAAACACGGCCTGCGCACCGACCCTGGGCAAGGCGGCCAGTTGCCGCGCCGACGCCTCGAACAGGGCCCGCCGACGCCGAATATGCCGGCGTGCGAAACGGGCAATGAACACACGCGGCATCGCCGTCAATACGTGGCAGCGATAAGGTTCATTCTTGGACGGCAAGCGCCATTTGGGCGATAATTGCAAACTTTGCGATACGGCTTGACGCCGATCAAAACTTGAGGCGACCGCGCTCGCGGCTGCATCGACCCTTCAAGACAAGAGGAAACACCATGACTTCGCTGATCAAGGTTCCCGCTGGCGGCCAGAAAATCGTTCCTGGCCAGACCATCCCCGACAATCCCATCATCCCGTACATCGAGGGCGACGGTATCGGCGTGGACATCACCCCGGTGATGATCAAGGTGATCGACGCAGCCGTCGAGAAGGCCTATGGCGGCAAGAAAAAAATCCACTGGATGGAAGTCTACGCGGGCGAAAAGTCGGTCAAGCTGTACGGCGAAAACGAATGGTTCCCGGCCGAGACCTTCCAGGCGCTGAAGGATTACTCGGTGTCCATCAAGGGCCCGATGACCACGCCGGTGGGCGGCGGCATCCGTTCGCTGAACGTGGCGCTGCGCCAGGAGCTGGACCTCTACCAATGCGTGCGCCCGGTGCGTTACTTCAGCGGCGTGCCCTCGCCCCTCAAGCGCCCGGACCTGGTCGACATGGTGATCTACCGTGAGAACACCGAAGACATCTACGCCGGCGTCGAATGGCAGGCCGGCTCGGAACAGGCCAACAAGGTCATCGCGTTCCTGAAGAACGAGATGGGCGTCAAGAAGATCCGCTTCTCCGAAGACTGCGGCATCGGCGTCAAGCCGGTCTCCAAGCAAGGCACCGAACGCCTGGTGCGCGCCGCCATCCAGTACGCCATCGACAACGATCGCAAGAGCGTGACGCTGGTGCACAAAGGCAACATCATGAAGTTCACCGAGGGCGCCTTCCGCGACTTCGGCTATGCCCTGGCCAAGAATGAATTTGGTGCGGTGGAGATCGACGGCGGCCCGTGGTGCAAGTTCACGAACCCCAAGACGGGTCGTGAAATCACTGTCAAGGACGCTATCGCCGACGCCTTCCTGCAACAGATCCTGTTGCGTCCGGCCGAATACGACGTCATCGCCACGCTGAACCTGAACGGCGATTACATCTCCGACGCCCTGGCGGCGCAAGTGGGCGGCATCGGCATCGCCCCGGGGGCCAACATCTCCGACCAGTACGCCTGCTTCGAAGCCACCCACGGCACGGCGCCGAAGTACGCCGGCAAGGATTACGTGAACCCGGGTTCGCTGATTCTGTCGGCCGAGATGATGCTGCGCCACATGGGCTGGACGGAAGCCGCAGACCTGGTCATCAAGGGCATGGAAAAGGCCATCACCGCCAAGACCGTGACCTATGACTTTGCCCGCCTGATGGAAGGCGCCACCGAGGTCAAGTGCTCGGCCTTCGGCGACGCCATGATCTCGCACATGTAAGCACCGCAAGGCATCCGCGATGCACGAGAGGCCTCCCACGGGAGGCCTCTTTTTTTGGGTTCATCCGTGCGTCGCGCGCGGACTCAATCCACCTTCACGCGGAACAGCACCTCGCCGGTGGCGCCGGCTTCGAGGCCACCGCCGAACAACCAATGCAGTGCACCGGTGCCACCCACCGGTTGGGCCGGGCCGGCCGTGCAGTCGACAGCGGGGGCCGGGGGCGGGTTGGCCGGCGTGTTTTTGCTGCACGCACCCAACGCGGTGGGCGTGGTACCGGCCGTGCTCGACACGAAGGTGGTGTAGGCCGGCGTGGTGTCGTTGATCGCCAAGTTGGTGATCACGCCAGGGGCATTGTTGGTGTAGACGATGCGGTATTCCAGCTCGTCGCCCGGCTTGGCCTGGTTGCTCATGCCAAAGGGGCCGCTGACCGTGACGTTGCGTACTTCCTTCTTGAGCGACAGCGCCGTCAGAGCCACCTTGGTCACGTTATTGAGCGTGTAGGTGGCGACCGGCAGCGCCGGGTGAGCATTGAGGTAATCAAACACCGCGTCGACGCCAATGGCATGGCTGTCACCCAATGCCACGGTGGCCGGAATGAACTGGCGCACCACGATGCACACCTTGTCGCCCACCATGACGCTGCTGCCCACGCCCAACGGCGGGAACAGCTGAGCAGCCCCGGCTTGCAGCGTGCCGGTGCACAGCGGATCGGCGAACACGGTGGTGGCCCAGTCCGGCCGGCTGTTGGTCACCGAGAAACTGACCTTGCCCGTGGTGGCGGTGGTAAAGGTATGGGCATAGGAGACGGTGCTGTTGGGTACGCCGTCCTGCTGGCCGCTGGCAGCAAAGGTGTTGTCCGCCACGTCGCCGAAATCCAGCGCAGCGACGGCACTGCCCTGCCACTGGAAGCTGACGTGATCAGGCGAGCCGCCAGGGGTTGCCGGGCGCACGTAGGTGTAGCCGGCCGGCAAGGCGGCGCCGGCCAGCGAGGCGCCAGTCGACACATGGCTTGCCAGATTGATCTGCTCCACGCACACCGTGGCGTTGAGCGGCACGGCGGTGGCGTCGAGCGCATAGCTGCCCGTGCCATCACTGAAGCTGCTGTTGTACACCGTGGCGGCGCAATCGGTCAGACGTACCTGCACGCCAGCGATGGGGCCTTCGCTGCCGTCGCGGATGCCGTTGTTGCCTACCCCGGCGCCCACGCCATTGTCGGCAAAGATACGGCCGGATATCCCGCTCGGGCGTACCGCCAGGCAAGCATCCACAACATCGTTACGCAGGTCCACGGTAGTGACGTTGCTCGCCTTGTTGGTGAGCGCCACCGTGTGGCTGGGCGAACACTCGCCAATCACGGGCGGCGAGGACGACGTCACGCGCACGGTGACGGCGCAGTTTGCGGTCGCGGCTGTCATGGCCCCGCCCGTGAGCGTCACGGCACCTGCGCCAGCAATAGCCGTGACGGTACCGCCACAGGTGTTGGACACCAGCGGATTGCCCGGCGCCAGCACGAGGCCGGCGGGCAGCGTGTCGGTAAAGCCGAGGCCGTTCTGGCTTAAACCGGGGCTGCTGTTGGTCAGTGTGAGGACCAGATCGCCCGACTGCCCGGCGAAAATGCTCGGCGCGGAAAACGCCTTGCTCAGCCCGGCCAGTGCGACGGTGGTCACTTCCGTGACGGTGTGCTGGGTCGACGCCAGCGGCGGATTGGCATTGGGATAATCGAAGGTGGCCTCGATGGTGGCGGTATGGACATCACCATCCGCAGCATTGGCCGGGACGACCTGGCTGACGACGATACAGGTGGTGCCGCTCGTCACCGTCTTGGCGGCAGCAGGCGCCAGGGGGGAAAACAGTTGCCCCTCGCCCGTATCCAGCGCGCCGTTGCAGTTGGCATCGTCATACACCGTGGTGGTGTTGCTCCAGGCCGCGCTGCCGCTGCTGGCGGCCCCCGTCGCCGCATAAGTAACGCTGCCGCCTGTGCCGGCGCTGAACTGATGCGCATACATGACCGTGCTGTTGGCGCCCGCCTGCTGGCTGCCATGGGCAAGAAGCGAATTTACCGGCACGAAACCAAAGTTCATGGCAGGGAGGCTCCCCCCTTGCCACAGGAACTGGATACGCCCCGTCGTCCCATTGCGTGAATACGTATAGCCCGCCGGCAGCGGCGCCACACCCGCCGCCGCCCCCCCGGATGACGCCCCGGTCGAAATGCGGCCTGGAGAGGTGGCTTCGACGCACATGAGGGTGTTGGCCGGTGGGAAAACGTAGCGGCCGTAGTTGCCGTTGGCCTGCGGGCTGACGGTGCCGAACACCGTAGGCGTGGCCGCACAATTGGTCACCCTGATCGTCACGCCGCTGCCCAGAGCGCCCTCCAAACCGTCCTGCAGGCCGTTGTTGGGCACGGCGGGGCCGGCCCCGCCGGCGCCGTCGTCGGTAAATGTCCAGCCCTGGACAAGGAGCCCCACCTGCGTATTGGCCAACGTGCAGGTAACCCTCGATTCGCTCGGCAAGGGGGGCAGCACATACCCCGTGGCCATGTTGTAGGGTTCGTTAGCGGGCAACCCGGGCAGCCAGGTGCCGTTCTTGCGATAGCCAGTACAGCTCAGGGTGGCGGTGTAGCTGCCGAGGGTACTGGCACTACCAGGCGCCATACGCTCGAACAGCGTCAGGGGCTTGTTGGCGGGCACTTGCGTGATGCCGGTCGTGCCGGTATTGGCGTTGACCGCCGCGCCGGTGCCGGCGGTGGTGCTCTGCACGGCGTGGTTGAGAACCATGCCCGCAGCATTCTGGATTTCGACCGTAAACTGGTCGCTCGTACTGGAGCGGCCTGGCGGATTCAGTCGCTTCTGGAAGGTCAGCTCCGCCGGTGGCGTGAGGTCCTCAATCAGGATGCCTGGGTTGGTGGTTGCGGTACCGGCAGTGAAGGTATGGATGGTGTTGTTGCCTTGACCATACACGCATGACGCACCTTGCTGGCCGCCTGTCGCGAAAGCGCCGCTCGCCCCGCCTTCGCCCCCCGTGGGCGCCGCGTACCCCGCGCCACCGCCACCGCCGCCCCCACCCGTAGCGCCCACGTTCGTCCCGTTGCCCCCGGGCTGGCCAGCCCTGACCGACGTACCGCAGTTGCTGGCGACTGTCGCGGCCCCATTCGTCCCCCCATGCCTCCCCCGGGCCGAGGCTACGCCAATGCCGCCGCCGCCGCCGCCGCTCCCCCCGCCAGCCTGCACCGCGGCGGCCCCCACTTGCACGATGGAACTCCCACCGCCGCCGCCGCCGCCGCCCCCGCCAGTGGGGTGGCCCGTGCCCCCCTTGCCGCCGATGCCCTTGCCCGCGCCACCCGCACCGCCGGCAGTGCCCGGCGTGCACGCAGCGGGGGCCGCCCCCACTGGGAGGGCCGACGCCCCATTGCTGCCCAGCCATCCGGTAACGGATTCCCCCCCGACGACATTGATCTGAGCCGTAATGTTCATCCCCGACCTGCCGCGTCCCTTCGCAGCGGTGCACGTGGCACCGTCGCCACCGGCACCGCCGATCACCGTGACTTTGATGCGGGTCACCCCGGCAGGGATCGGTGGACAGTTGAGCGCGCCAACGGTCGTCTGATTGCAGAGCACCGTCTGGGCCAGGGCCGCCGGCGCGACCAGCAGGGATGCCACGACAAACGCGGCGTGCGACAACACTGCGCACAAGGCGGACGCGCTGCGCCGCCCTGCTGCCGACGGGGTATTGAGGAGTGGGGTAACACGGCAAGACATCGCAGACATTCCGATCGATCCATTGTCACGCAGGGGCTCGCCGGGCATTCATCAGACGCCCGCCCTTTTGCGGGGTCTGCCCAGGCATTCACGTTGCCAAGGCGGCGCCCGCATTCAGCGACAACAGATCATTCGTTTTCGCATACAGCCGCACCATCGCTTCGGCATGCCAATAGCATGGCTATCCTGCCCCTGCCAAGAGGTGGATTGTGCCCATGCAGCAATGCGCTCTTTTGATCTGATCGCAACATGCGCTCAAAGACGCAAAGCCCTATACAGCGATGGATTCACCGCGTAGAAAAATCGGAAATTGGTGATGGTGTAAACATGTAGAGCGCGACTCGGCGCGGGCCCCTGGGCAACTCATGGCGCGGTCCACTTGGATGCGCAATGAACAGGCGTACAGCCCCCTCAATTGATGACCTTCACGCGGAACAGCACCTCGCCGGTGGCACCAGCATCGAGTTGGCCGCTGAACATCCAATGCAGCGCGCCGGTGCCGCCCACCGGTTGGGGCGGGCCAGCCGTGCAGTCCACCGCGGGGGCCGGGTGCGGGTTGGCCGGCGTGTTCTTGCTGCATGAGCCGAGCGCGGTGG
>JASGFB010000024.1:0-43253 GCA_047605765.1 Rhodocyclaceae bacterium | reverse complement strand
GGCTGCCGTTGGAATAGACCTGCAGTTCGATACGGCCATTCGACTTCTTGGCCAGCTGTTCGCTCATGTAACGCAGAGCCTTGGTGTTCGGGTAGTCCTCGCCCCAGATTTCCGAAACCTTCAGCGTGACCTTGTCAGCGGCGATCGCGCCATTCAGGCAGCCAGCAGCCAGGACGGCAGTCACCAGATATTTCATGCGCATTGTTTAGTCTCCATCGAATTTCTTCGCCGCGACGTCGGGGTGATCATCGCGTTCATGCGAAGGCCCAAGCGTATTTGTATCCAACCCATGGGCGCGAACGCATTGTGCAGAAGAATGTCCCTGGAAAATTCGCACCGACGTGTCGTTTCCTACCCAAAAATGAGGTTTCTTGCGGCTTATCAAATCAACTGTGTCACATTGCAACACCGCCCGTCAGGGTATGCCTGTACATGACATCTTGATGTGTCGGATTTTGTAAGAAATACCTGCCTCGTGCCTTGTCGTCGCCCGTACGAAACGGCCTACGTCCCCCCTCAAACGCATGTTTTGTCATACAGGGCACTTTGTGCATGCGGTGGGCTTTTGCGGCTCAAACGATGCAGTAGTGCTCGCGTTTTTCAGAGGTGTTACTTATGGTGTTTGAAATGTGCCCGGTAACATTTAACTTTGGCGCATCACCGTTTAAAAACTCGGCCCATCACTCGCTATCCGACAAACTGGAGGGCGTGTTCTGACAACCCCTGGAATGGCGTGTCGATCAAAAAGCTCGCCCCGCTCCATGGATCGCTTGCGATGTCCCCGCGCAGAGAGGTGACAAACAGGCTGCGCATGTCGGCGCCGCCGAAGGCGGGCATGGTCGGCGTGCGGCAGGGGAGGTCCAGCACATGGTCGAGAACGCCGTCGGGCGTGAAGCGCAGCAGGTTGCCGCTTTCCATGGCGCTGATCCAGTAGCAGCCGTCGGTATCCACGGTGGCACCGTCTGGACGGCCGCCGTGGTCGCGCATGTCGATGAATAGGCGCCGGTTGTGCGGCGTGCCGCTGTCGGTGTCGTAGTCGAAGGCCCACACCGCACGCGCCGAGGCAGCCGAATCGGACACATACATGGTGCGGCCGTCGGGGCTGAAGGCCAGCCCGTTGGGCACCAGGAAGCCATCCCAACCGCTGCGCCGCAAGCCGCCAGCGTCCAGCCGCAGCCATTCACCCACAGGCTGGCGCTCCTTGCCCGTCAGAAACGTGCTGGCCCACAGGCGCCCCTGCCGATCGCAGCGGCCATCGTTGAAGCGCATGCCGGGCAGGGGCATGGCAAACGGCGCCAGTGCCCGCGTGACGGCATCCTCGCCGTTCAGGACCACGTCGAAGATATGGCGCTCGCACGCCGCCACCAGATGGCCGGCACCGCCGCCGAGGGCGATGCAGCCGGCCTGTTCGGGCAGCCTCCACGATTGCGCCTGACCGCTGGCGGGTGCGTACCGATGCAGCGTGGCGGCCGGGATGTCCGTCCAGTAGAAGGCGCCCTCGCAGCCATTCCATACCGGGCTTTCGCCGGTGGCGCAGCGCAGGGACGGCAGGATGGCGGCCTCGGGGCCGATGGTGCGGCGTGAAGGCATGTGACGCTCCGGCAGGGGGCGCCGCCCTCATCGGGGCGGTCGCGCGGGAGTCAGAAAGGATGCGGTGGCGCGGTGCGGCCGCTACTGCGATTGCGGGCCTTCGAACAGACGCCGCCGCGCGTTGCCCAGATGCAGGCGCATGGCTTCGGCGGCATCGGTGGCCGAGCCTTTTTCGATGGCGGTGACGATCTCGCGATGCTCGGCCTGCACCAGTTCGCGCCGGCTGCGGCTCTTTTCGAGCGACAGGCTGCGGGACAGTTGCATGGCGACGCGCATCTGGTCGGCGATCATCTCCAGCGCGGTGACGAAGAAGACGTTCTGCGAGGCGCGCGCGATCGAAATATGAAAGGTCTGGTCTTCTTCGACGCCGAGATCCGATTCGCGCACGCGGTCGAGCTGGTCGAGCGCGCGGCGGATGTCTTCGAGGTCGCGCGGCGTGCGCAGCTCGGCGGCCAAGCCAGCGGCAGCCGATTCCAGCGCGATGCGGAACGCAAAGCAGCGCTGCACGTCGGCCAGGCTTTCGATGGGTGCGAAGCGTTTGATGTTGCGATCGGGGCGGCGCAGCACGTAGCTGCCGGAGCCGCGCCGCGAGGCGATCAGGCCGTCCAGACGCAGGCGCGAGAGCGCTTCGCGCACGGTCGGGCGCGACACACCGTATTGCTGCGCCAGTTCGGTCTCGGTCGGCAGGCGGCTCTGCTCCGGGAAGTCGCCGTTGGACATTGCGTCGATGATGCCAGCGTACACCGCATCGACACGATTGGTGCCTGCTGCTCTCTTACCGGGCTGGTAGTCAGCCATGACGTCTCCTGTATTTCGATCGGGTGGCTGTGCAACGGCGCGATTTTGCCTTACAAATATGCCACTTGTAACGTGCCTGCGAACAACTGCCGGATTCTACGACACGCACTTCCCGGCATGCCCGCCAGATGCCCTTGTGGCAAACCTGGCCGCGTGCTTTTCTTTGTCCGGCTCATCCTTCCTCCGTGACCATGAAGAAAAAACCAGAAGAACTGCGCAGCCACCGTTGGTATGGCGCCCAAGACCTGCGCGCCTTCGGCCATCGCTCGCGCACCGCGCAAATGGGGTTTGAACGTTCCGACTACGCAGGCAAGCCGGTCATCGCCATCGTCAACACCTGGAGCGACATCAATCCTTGTCATAGCCACTTCCGCGTGCGGGCGGAAGAGGTCAAGCGCGGGATCTGGCAGGCGGGCGGATTTCCGGTGGAATTGCCGGCGATGTCGCTATCGGAACCTTTCCAGAAGCCGTCCACGATGATGTACCGCAATTTGCTGGCACTGGAGACCGAAGAGCTCCTGCGCTCGCACCCCGTCGATGGGGCGGTGTTGATGGGGGGCTGCGACAAGACCACGCCGGCGCTCGTCATGGGGGCGCTGTCGATGGGCCTGCCGTTCATCTTCATGCCGGCCGGCCCCATGCTGCGCGGCCATTTTCGCGGCAACACGCTGGGCTCTGGTTCGGACACCTGGAAGTACTGGGACAAGCTGCGCACGGGCGAAATCGACGAACCCACCTGGATGGAGGTCGAAGAGGGCATCGCCCGCACGCCCGGCCACTGCATGACCATGGGCACCGCCTCGACCATGACCAGCGCCGCCGAAGCCCTGGGCCTGACGCTGCCCGGCGCAGCCTCGATCCCGGCCGCCGATTCGTCGCACGCGCGCATGGCCACGCAAACCGGTCGCCGGATCGTCGACATGGTGTGGGACGATCTCACACCGGCCCGCATGCTCAATGCCGCCTCGTTCGACAATGCCGTCACCACCGTGCTGGCCCTGGGGGGATCGACCAATTCGGTGATCCACTTGATTGCCATGGCGCGCCGCGCCGGCATCGAATTGACCGCTGAGCGCTTCGACGAACTGGCGCGGCGCACGCCGGTGGTGGCCGACCTGCGGCCAGCCGGCCGCTTTCTGATGGAAGACTTCTTCTGCGCCGGCGGCTTGCGCGCATTGCTGGCGCGCATTGCCCACCTGCTCGACCTCGACGCTCAGACCGCCAACGGTCGCACGCTGGGGCAGAACATTGCCGGTGCCACCGTCTTCAATGACGAAGTCATCCGGCCGCTCGACCGGCCGCTGGTCGAGCACGACGGCATCGCGGTGCTGCGCGGCTCGCTGGCGCCCGATGGCGCCGTCATCAAACCGCCGGCCGCCGCGCCGCACTTGCTGCGCCATACCGGCCCGGCGCTGGTGTTCGACGACTACAACGACATGGCGGCGCGCATCGACGATCCTGACTTGCCGGTGACGGCCGATACCGTGCTGGTGCTGCGTAATGCCGGCCCGCAGGGCGGCCCCGGCATGCCTGAATGGGGGCAGTTGCCGATCCCCAAGAAATTGCTGGCACAAGGCGTGAAGGACATGGTGCGCATCTCGGATGCGCGCATGAGCGGTACCAGCTACGGTGCCTGCGTGCTGCACGTGGCGCCGGAATCGTGGATCGGTGGGCCGCTGGCGCTGGTGCGCGATGGCGACCTCATCAATCTCGACGTGCCGGCGCGCCGGCTCGACCTGCTGGTGCCCGAAGATGAAATGGCGGCGCGCCGTGCCGCCTGGCAGGCCCCCGCACCGCGTTACGCACGGGGCTACGGCGCCTTGTTCCAGCAGCATGTGAAGCAGGCCAACGAGGGGTGCGACTTCGACTTCCTCGAAGGCACGGCGCCGACGCTCGATCCGGAGATTCACTAGGGGCGGGCCGAGGGATGGGCGGGCTCGCGTAAAATGCACGCCTGCCATCCACAGTCGGAGTTCTCATATGTCCAAGGAAATCATCTCCAGCGCCAACGCCCCCGCCGCGATCGGCACCTATTCGCAGGCCGTCAAGGCAGGCCAGACGGTCTATGTGTCGGGACAGATCGGACTCGACCCCAAGAGCATGCATCTGGTCGATGGCTTCGAGGCGCAAGCCGTGCAGGTGTTCGAAAACCTCAAGGCGGTGGCGGTAGCGGCCGGTGGTTCGCTGGCCGATGCGGTCAAGGTCAACATCTTCATGACCGACCTGGCCAACTTTTCGAAGGTCAATGAAATCATGGCGCGTTACTTTACCGAGCCGTATCCGGCGCGTGCCGCCGTGGGCGTGGCTTCGCTGCCGCGCGGTGCCGTCGTCGAAGCCGACGCGGTGCTGGTGCTGGGCGCGTAACCGCGCGTCGGGCAAGGGCGATTCGTCGATGGGTGCCGCCGAAGAGCCGGCCGCCGCCGGCAAGGGCAAGGCCAGCGCCAAGGGCGCTGGCAAGAAGCCGAGCGCGCTGACGCAGCGCCTGGCCAAGCTCGGCCTGTACCGCGACGATGATCTGCTGCTGCACCTGCCTTTGCGCTACGAAGACGAAACGCAGATCACGCCCATCGCCGACGTGCGCTTTGGCGAGACGGCGCAAGTGATGGGCGAGGTCGAAACGGCCGAAGTCACCCTGCGCCCGCGTCGCCAGCTGGTATGCCGTCTGCGTGACGACAGCGGCACCTTGACGCTGCGCTTCCTCAACTTTTATCCCGCCACCCAGAAGCAGCTTGCCGTGGGCCAGCGCGTGCGTGCCTACGGCGAAGTGCGCGGGGGGTTCTGGGGTGACGAGATGGTGCATCCGCGCGTGGTATCGGTGGTCGAGGGCGAAGCCCTGCCACGCGCGCTCACACCGGTGTACCCGGCCACCGCCGGACTGGCCCAGAGCGCTCTGCGCAAGCTTGTCGCCCGCGCCTTCGAGCGCTGCGTACTGAGCGATCCGCTGCCCGACGCCTTGCGTGCCTCGCTGCGCCTGCCCGGCTGGGAGCGCAGCCTGCGCTTTCTGCATCAACCCGCACCGGATGCCCAGCTCGATGCGCTCGACGAGCGTACGCATCCGGCATGGCGCCGCATCAAGTTCGATGAACTGCTGGTGCAGCAGTTGTCGCTGCGGCGGGCCCACGCCGAACGCCGTGCCCATGCCGCGCCCGCTTTGCCACCCAAGGGCCATCTGACGGGGGCGCTGATCCAGGCGCTGCCGTTCGCCCTGACGGGCGCGCAGCGTCGTGCCGTCGACGAGATCGCGCGCGAACTGAGCGAGCCGCACCCCATGCAGCGCCTGCTGCAAGGCGATGTGGGCAGCGGCAAAACGGTGGTGGCCGCGCTGGCCATGCTGCAGGCGGTCGAGAACGGCCACCAGACCGCGCTGATGGCACCCACCGAAATCCTCGCCGAGCAGCACTACCGCAAGCTGGCCGAATGGTTGGCACCGCTTGGCATCGAAGTCGTGTGGCTGGCTGGTTCGCAGAAAAAACGCGAGCGTACGGCCATGCTGGCCAAGCTCGCATCGGGCCAGGCCCTGATGGTGGTTGGCACCCATGCGCTGATCGAAGACAGCGTGGGGCTCGAACGTCTCGGCCTGGCGGTGGTGGATGAACAGCATCGCTTCGGTGTGCGCCAGCGCCTGGCGCTGCGCGAGAAAGTCGACGGCCTGCTGCCGCACATGCTGATGATGAGCGCCACACCCATCCCGCGCACGCTCGCCATGAGCTACATGGCCGACCTCGATGTGTCGGTCCTCGATGAACTGCCCCCAGGCCGCACGCCGATCCGCACGCACGTGGTGGCCGACTCCCGCCGCGACGAAGTCATCGCGCGCGTGCGCGATGCCTGCCTCGAAGGACGGCAGGCGTACTGGGTGTGCCCGCTCATCGAGGAAAGCGAAACCCTGCAGTTGCAGACCGCCGTCGATACCTACGAAACGCTGGCCGCCGAGTTGCTCGAACTGCGTGTGGGGCTGGTTCACGGCCGTCTCAAGCCCGACGAAAAAGCGCGCGTGATGGACGCCTTCATCCGCAACGAGGTGCAACTGCTGGTGGCGACCACGGTGATCGAGGTGGGTGTCGATGTGCCCAATGCTTCGCTGATGGTCATCGAGCATGCCGAACGTTTCGGCCTGGCTCAGTTGCATCAGTTGCGCGGGCGGGTCGGGCGTGGGGCGGCGGCCTCCAGTTGCGTGCTGGTGTATGCGCAGCCGCTGTCGCAGAACGGCCGTGCGCGGCTGAAGGCCATCTACGAAACCAACGATGGGTTTGAGATCGCCCGCCGCGATCTGCAACTGCGTGGGCCGGGCGAGTTCGTCGGTGCCCGCCAGAGCGGTGTGCCGTTGCTGCGCTATGCCGACCTAGAACGTGACGAAGACTTGCTGGCGCAGGCGCGCCAGGCGGCGGACGAAATGCTGGCCCGCCATGCCGAGGCCGTCGAGGATCTGCTTGGCCGCTGGCATGGCGGCCGCGCCTCGCTGCTCAAGGCCTGACCCCGCCGCCGTGGCGGCTCAGTCGAGGCGGCTGATCAGTAGCGCCTGCCAGGCGGCCGGCTTGCCGAGGTACGGGCCGGCCGGGATCTGCGCGATCTGGCCGGCGTGTTCGAGCGCGAAGGTGGGGTAGCCCCCGCCGCCCACCTGCCGCAGCAGGGCGTTGGATGCGCGGGTATGTTCGGCGATGGTCTGCGGGCCGACGGCGTCAAAGCGTGTGGCGAAGGCCGCTGCGTCGAGCCCGATCTCCGCCGCCAGCGCCAGCAGCACGCTACGGTCGGCCACCCGGCGGCCGTCGACATAATGGGCTGTCTGGATGCGTGCCAGCATGTCGAGCCCGCGTCCGCCCATGGCTTCGGCAGCAAGGATGGCGGCAATGGGCGGGTCGGAATCGAACACCGCGTCATGGTCGCGCAGCAGTACGTCGAAATACGCCTGGCCGAAGGGTTGGCCGCTCATCTTGGCGATGCGCTGGTCATGCTGCATGACGTAGTTGCGCAAGCCTTCGTTGACGTGCTGGATGTTGGCGCCGGAAAACATGCCGCCGCCGTGCGGCACGACGGTCAGGCCGTCGATTTCGCGGGCGGCGCGTACCAGCGGGGCGGCGCCGTAGCACCAGCCGCACATCGGATCGAAGATGTAATGCAGGGTCGCGCTCATGGGACTCTCCGGTGTCGGCCTATCGGGCGCCAGACTATAACGTGCCCAGCGCGCCGTGGCATCTGGCAAGAGGTAGGTGCAGACGGCTACGGGTTATCATCCATGGGCTATGAATCGAAGCCCGTCTGTTTTGCCCGATCCGTGGCGAACGCCGCCACCGCCGCTGCCTGATCCGCATTATCCCTGGCTCACCGATGCCGGCTCGCTGACTGCCCGTATCGCGGCGCGCAGCGCGCGCGTGTCGGTGCGCGTGTTGTCACAGAAGCGGGCGCGGCCGCATCGTGACGAAGCCGCTGCGCTCGGTTTGCGCGCCGGCGAACTGGCCTGGTTGCGTGAAGTGCTGCTGATCGCCGATGGCCGCGCCGTGGTGTACGCGCGCTCGGTCCTGCCGGCGCGTACACGGCGCGGCAACTGGCGCCTGTTCGGCACCATCGGCACGCGTCCCCTCGGGCATGCCTTGTTCGCCGATCCGCACGTGGCGCGCGGCAGCCTGTCGGCGCGATCGCTGGACGCGCGGGATCGGCGCTATCATCGGGCGCTGTCCATGGCCGGGTCGCCCCAGCCCAGGGCGCTGTGGGCGCGCCGCTCGCGCTTCGTGCGCCACGGCGAGCCCTTGCTTGTGTGCGAGGTTTTTCTCGCGTCGATATTCGATCTGCCTGAACCATGAACCTGACCCAACGGCTCAACGCCTACGAACGGTTGATGCGGCTGGACAAGCCCATCGGCATCCTGCTGTTGCTGTGGCCCACGCTGTGGGCCTTGTGGACCAGTGCCTCGGGCCACCCCAACTGGCTCATCGTGTGGATCTTCATCGTCGGCACGGTGCTCATGCGCTCGGCCGGCTGCGTGGTCAACGATTGGGCCGACCGCGATTTCGACGGCCACGTCAAACGCACGGCGCAGCGCCCGCTGGTCACCGGCGAAGTGCGCGGGCGCGAGGCGCTGATCCTGGCCGGCATCCTGTGCGCACTGGCTTTCTGCCTGATCCTGCCGCTCAACAAACTGGTGTGGGCGCTGTCTGTGGTGGCGCTGGTGCTGGCCGGCACGTACCCTTTCTTCAAGCGTTTCTTTGCCATCCCGCAGGCCTACCTCGGCATCGCCTTCGGCTTTGGTATCCCCATGGCGTATGCCGCCCAGCAATATCAGGTGCCGCTGGTGGCCTGGGCCATGCTGCTGGGGAACATCTTCTGGGCGGTGGCCTATGACACCGAATACGCCATGGTGGATCGCGACGACGATCTGAAGATCGGCCTGCGCACCTCGGCCATCACCTTCGGTCGCTTCGACGTGGCGGCCGTCATGCTGTGCTATGCCGCCTTCTTCGGCATCATGGTGTGGGTGGGGCGGGTCAGCTTCCTCGGTTGGATCTACTACGCCGGGCTGGCGGTGGCGGCCCTGCTGGCGCTCTACCATTACACGCTGATCCGTACGCGCAGCCGCGAAGGTTGTTTCAAGGCTTTCCTGCACAACAACTGGCTGGGCGGCGTGATCTTCGTCGGCCTGGCCGCCGACTACATCGTGCGCGAGTGGCGCATGCCGGCGTACTGACATGGCGCGCCGCCATCCGGGCCGCACGGCGCTGGGCGCGCTGCTGATCGCCTCTTTTCTCGTGGGCTGTATGTCGAAGAATCCCTATTACGACCCGGCCAAGGCGCACCATCGGCCAGACGGCTTCGTCAATTCATCGGGCAGCCCCTTGGGTTCGGATATCCCGGCCTGGGAGATCCTGCTGCGCAACATGCGAGGCGATTTCAAGCCCAAGTCCTTGCCGGAAGGCGGCTACGAAGCCTTTGCCCAACGCTGGAGCGTCCCGCTCGACGCCAAGGCGCTGGCGGTGCCGCCGCAGGGCCGGCGCGTGACCTGGCTGGGGCACGCTTCGGTGCTGCTGCAACTAGGGGCCATCAATGTGCTGACCGATCCGGTGTTTTCCGACCGCGCCGGCCCCACCTCGTGGCTGGGTGCGCGTCGGCGCGTACCGGCGCCGATCCAGGCAGAAGCGCTGCCGCGTCTTGACGTTGTATTGATATCGCATAACCACTACGACCATCTCGACGACGACACTGTGCGCCGCATCCATGCCGCGCAGGGTGATGCGCCGCTGTGGGTGGTGCCGCTCGGACTCAAGCCATGGCTCGCCGAACGTGGCGTCACCCATGTGCGTGAACTCGACTGGTGGGACACCGTTGATGCCGCCGGCCTGACGATTGCGCTGACACCTGCCCAGCACTGGAGCAAGCGCACCGTGTGGGACGCCAATGCCTCGCTGTGGGGGGGCTTTCTGGTGCGTCAGGGCGCATGGCAGTTTCTGTACACGGGCGACACCGGCTACTCGAACGATTTCGTCGAGATCGGCCGCCGCTTCGGCGCCATCGATCTGCTGGCTGTGCCCATCGGTGCCTACGAGCCGCGCGACTTCATGCGTCGCCAGCACGTCAATCCGGCCGAGTCGGTACGCATCGCGCAGGACGTGCACGCCAAGCAGGCCATCGGCGTGCACTGGGGCACTTTCGAACTGACGCAGGAAGCCTTCGACGCGCCGCCGCGCGATCTGGCTGCCGCCGTACTCGCGGCAAATCTGCCGTCCGACACCATCCGGGTGCTTCGCCATGGCGAATCGCTCGTACTTGATCACTGACACCATGCACTATCACGACCTGCGCGATTTCATCGCTCAACTCGAAGCGCGCGGCGAGCTCAAGCGCATTGCCGTGCCCGTCGACACCCATCTCGAAATGACCGAAATCGCCGATCGCGTGCTGCGTGCCGGCGGCCCGGCGCTGCTGTTCGAAAAGCCGCACACCCAGGGACGCCCGCATGACGTGCCGGTGCTGGCGAACCTGTTTGGTACGCCGCAACGCGTGGCCTACGGCATGGGCGAAGACGGCGATTGGCAGGGCGCTTTGCGCGAGGTCGGCAAGTTGCTGGCGTTTCTCAAGGAGCCTGAGCCGCCCAAAGGCCTGAAGGACGCCTGGGAGAAGTTGCCCGTTTTCAAGCAAGTGATGAACATGTCGCCCAAGGTGGTGCGCAACCCGCCTTGCCAGGAGATCGTCTGGCAGGGTGAAGAGCTCGACCTGGCACGCCTGCCTATCCAGCATTGCTGGCCGGAGGATGCCGCGCCGCTGGTGACCTGGGGCCTGGTGGTGACGCGTGGCCCGCACAAGACGCGCCAGAATCTGGGCATCTATCGCCAGCAGGTGATCGGCCGCGACCGGCTCATCATGCGCTGGCTCGCTCATCGCGGCGGCGCGCTGGATTTTCGCGAACACCAGGCGGCCCATCCGGGCCAGCCGTTCCCCGTGTCGGTGGTGCTCGGCTGCGATCCGGCAACCATCCTGGGCGCGGTGACCCCGGTGCCCGACACGCTGTCGGAATACCAATTCGCCGGCCTGCTGCGTGGCGCCAAAACCGAACTCGCGCAGTGCCTGGGCAATGATCTGCACGTGCCGGCCAGCGCCGAGATCGTGCTCGAAGGGGTGATCCATCCCGATGACATGGCCGACGAAGGGCCCTATGGCGACCACACCGGCTACTACAACGAAGTGGCGCGCTTTCCGGTGCTCACCGTCGAACGCATCACCATGCGCCGCGCGCCCATCTATCACAGCACGTATACGGGCAAGCCGCCGGACGAACCGGCGATGCTGGGGCTGGCGCTGAACGAAGTGTTCGTGCCGCTGCTGCAGCGGCAATTTACCGAAATCGTCGACTTCTACCTGCCGCCCGAAGGCTGCTCATACCGGCTGGCGGTGGTGTCGATCAAGAAGCAATACCCCGGACATGCCAAACGCGTGATGTTTGGCATCTGGAGCTTCCTGCGTCAGTTCATGTACACCAAGTTCATCATCGTGGTGGACGACGACGTGGAAATTCGCGACTGGAAGGAAGTCATCTGGGCCATGACGACGCGTGTCGACGCTGCTCGCGACACCCTTATCGCCGAGAACACGCCCATCGATTACCTTGATTTTGCCTCGCCCGAAGCCGGGCTGGGCAGCAAGATGGGCATCGACGCCACCAACAAGTGGCCGGGCGAGACGCGGCGCGAATGGGGGCGCCCGATCGTGATGGATGAGGCCGTGCGCCGCCGGGTGGACGACATGTGGGCCTCGCTCGGCCTGGACTGAGCGGCGCACGCCGGAACTTGCGGCCGCTTGCCGGTCTCCCATGCACAGGCAGTCCATTGCAGCAAACACAAGGGAGGCGCTCATGCGCGACGACGACAAAACCATCGACGTGGAACCAGCCAACCCGGGCCTGGTGAGCACGCCGCCCGCCGGCCTGCGCTCGCTGGTCCGGCTGACCCACGTCATCTACGGCCTGCACGCGCTGTCGGTACTCATCGGCCTGACTTCGGCGGCCACCATCGTGGGCAGCTTCGTGTTCGGGCTGCCCTCGATCTTCGCCGTCGTCCTCAACTACATCAAACGCGGCGACGTGCGCGGGACCTGGCTGGACAGCCATTTCAGCTGGCAGATCCGCACCTTCTGGTTCGCCTTGCTGTGGTGCGTGGTGATGGGCATCCTGATGCTGACCATCATCGGCATCCCCTTCGCCTTCTTCGGCATCCTGGTCATCGGCATCTGGGTGATCTACCGCATCGCCCGCGGCTGGCTCGCGCTCAACGACCGTAAAGCGCTGGATGTGAAGGTGTGAGACACCAGACTGCCGCCGTCGCGTTTCTTGCGTGGCAGCGGCGGTGAGGGGGCGGTTGTTTAGGCGACTCCATGCGCGTAGAGAACCGCCCAATACGATAAATCACCCGCCAACCCCACGGTTCATCCCCACGCACGTGGGGAACACATTCGGCAAGAAAACCTCTCGCCACTCAATGACGGTTCATCCCCACGCACGTGGGGAACACGCGCCAAAAACAGTCCAATGTCTCCAAAACGGCGGTTCATCCCCACGCACGTGGGGAACACCATCTGTCCGTTGGCATATGCCTCACTGATCGCGGTTCATCCCCACGCATGTGGGGAACACCAGCAGTGGGGGTGGTAGCCATGCGCGCCTACCGGTTCATCCCCACGCACGTGGGGAACACGACACGCCGCCCGGGTGCCCGGTGTTCCAGGCCGGTTCATCCCCACGCACGTGGGGAACACAAGTACTTCTTGTAGTCGCCAAATGCGATGCTCGGTTCATCCCCACGCACGTGGGAAACACTGCGGCGACGATCTTCTGACGGTTTCCACCAGCGGTTCATCCCCACGCACGTGGGGAACACGTCGAGAACGCCAGCCACGCCGGCGTATCGTACGGTTTATCCCCACGCACGTGGGGAACACCTCGACCATGTTCAGTCGATCGATCTCGATGACGGTTCATCCCCACGCACGTGGGGAACACTAGCAAGGACCGTCTGACGAATTACTGACAACCGGTTCATCCCCACGCACGTGGGGAACACCAGCACCTGCTTACCCCGGAGCCAGCGCCAATCGGTTCATCCCCACGCACGTGGGGAACACCGATGAACATGCCGTGAGCGCGGGCGATGCGTCGGTTCATCCCCACGCACGTGGGGAACACCCGGCTACACCTATCGCACCGCGATGATGATTGCGGTTCATCCCCACGCACGTGGGGAACACGTCTTTGGCCTCTTTTCGCGCCTGACAATCTGCGGTTCATCCCCACGCACGTGGGGAACACATCCCGCAGATGATCAAAGACGCACAGACCGCCGGTTCATCCCCACGCACGTGGGGAACACCGGTCAGGGTTGAGACGAACGTCATGAACAGGCGGTTCATCCCCACGCACGTGGGGAACACGAAAATTTCCGACATTTGTTTCCCTCCTCAAACGGTTCATCCCCACGCACGTGGGGAACACGATCCAATTGCGCTCATCGAACGGATCATCACCGGTTCATCCCCACGCACGTGGGGAACACCGCGAGGTAACCCTTCTGTTCCAGCTCGCGCTCGGTTCATCCCCACGCACGTGGGGAACACCGGGTTCTCCTCCAAATGCCGGCGACGTGCGCCGGTTCATCCCCACGCACGTGGGGAACACGAGCGTCGCCCCTGGACATCCAGTACGGCGCTCGGTTCATCCCCACGCACGTGGGGAACACCCCTTCCTGGGTTGCGATCGCGGTCCGGTAGGCGGTTCATCCCCACGCACGTGGGGAACACTTTCGTACAGCGTCAGAGCGCTCATTTTGTGGCGGTTCATCCCCACGCACGTGGGGAACACCAGAGACAAATTTCTTAGACGCTATACTGAGACGGTTCATCCCCACGCACGTGGGGAACACTGCTGTCATTTTGTCGATGGCGAGCTGGTCGACGGTTCATCCCCACGCACGTGGGGAACACTGCTGAACGTTATGGATTTGCATTACTTGTCTCCGGTTCATCCCCACGCACGTGGGGAACACTCGAGATCGAGCTGCGCCTGAGCGGCGGCACGCGGTTCATCCCCACGCACGTGGGGAACACCCCAAGATCAGCGCATTGCCGCGCATCAGCATCGGTTCATCCCCACGCACGTGGGGAACACTCTTAAATTAACCTATTGATTTATCTAAATAATTTCGAGGGCCAAAAATCTACCGAATTTTCCGTCTCACTCCGTCGGTGTTTCCATTGGCTGGAAGGCCACCAATCTGAGGCCATCGAAGTCAACCGGTTCGCGGCGATTTGTGCCGAGTGTCTGGAATTCGTAGCCGGATTCGTGCTGACTGGCCCAGGCCATGACGGCATTGCCCGTCTCGACGCCTTCGACGAGTTGTTGCCAGATCATCTCGCGCGTGCGTCGTGATACGTCGCCGATGTAGACGCCGGCGCGTACTTCGAGCAGCCACAGCGACAGTCGGCCGCGCAGACGCGGAGGGACGTTCTCGGTGACGACGGCGATGAAGCTCATCCCTGAGCCCTGTGTCCGGCGTCGCCGATGCCATCCGGGTTCGGAATGGCTGGCGGCACGGATTCCGGTGGCGCGGGCGGAGGTTCGATACCGCCTGCGCTGAGGATGTCTTCGATGGTGGGGATGATGCGTGCCAGCAGCCGGGTGGAGCGGAATACATCGCGGCAAGCCAACCGTACGCGGCGTTCTGGATCGGAGGGCTCGGTGGCTGCAATGCGAAAGGCGACCGGCACGACGGTCTCGAATTTGAATACGTCGGCGATGTCGTAGACGAAGGACAGTGGCTTGCCCGTATGGATGAACCCGACGGCCGGCGCGTATCCAGCGGCGAGCACTGCTGCTTCGCAGATGCCATAGAGGCAACTGGTCGCTGCGGACAGGCACCGATTCGGGATGTCGGCCGCGTCCCAATCGTGCCGATCGTAGTTGCGGCTATGCCAGTCGACGCTGTATTGGCGCGCCAGCAATTTGTAGGTTTCGCGTACGCGGGCGCCTTCGATCCCGCGCAGTTGTTCGACGCTTCGACGTTCCGGCGGCGGTTCTCCAAAGCGCAATTCGTACATCTTGCGCACCACGCGCAGGCGCAGGTCGTCATCGAGCGCGAGCTTTGCCTGATACAGCAGCCGATCAGCGCGTGCTCCACCTGGCTGACCGCTGGCGTAAAGCCGCACACCGGCTTCGCCTACCCACACCAGGAGTGTACCCACCAGGGCCGCGAGCCTGACTGCCGCATGCGACACGCGAGTTCCCGGTTCGAGCAATATGCAGGCGACCGAGCCGACCGGGATGTGGGTGCGTACGCCATTTTCGTCGATCACCACGAATGCTCCATCCAATACATCGATCTGGCCGTATTGGACAAAGACCATCGACACGCGGTCCTTCATCGGCAAGGGCTTGATGGGAGGCAACATGCTCAGGCGGGCGCGATGCTCAACAAACCGCAACCGAAAGCCTTGGCAGGGCCGATACCCTCGCTGAGCAAGCGGTTGAATGCCGTTGGTTCGGTGACGATGAGCTGCCCATCGAAAAGGACGGTCGCGATCTTGCCTTCGCTGCCCTTCTTGTCGAATCGGAGCTGTGGGTCGGGCGCGATATCCAGCATGCACACCTGTGCAGCACCCAATACTTTGCGTTCCAACCACTCGCCGCGCTGTGCGTCCGACAACAACGGGACACGGCAACTCTTGACCTGCCCTGCATGTTTGCCCTGTGCCCGCACTCGGCCGTTGCCATCGCTGATTGTCTTGATCGGATTGGCGCGCAAGCGGAACCGCAGACGCATGCCTGCGTGCACGACCGGGGCGAAGGCTCGCGTGGCCAGCAACTGGACTTCGTTGCTGTTGGACGTCGGCGCCCTGTGCGAGAGCATCAGTATCGGCACAGCGCGTGTGTGATGGTGTGCTTCGACGCGAAACAGAAAGTCGCGCGTGGCTTCGGGCTGATCGGGAAAGCACCGCCACAGCGTGCGGTGCAGCTCATAGGGATTACGCCGCGTCCCCGTGCCCAGCAGCAATTTACTCAAGAACACCGGACACCTCCTGCTCGTAAACAAACACTCTGCGTCGGGCAAATTGGCGCGCTTGCCCGAGGGGCTCGTCTCTGACGTCTTCGGTATAGGTGCAGTCCTCCAGATGCTCTTCGGTGTAGATCGTCGAAGCAAGCGAGGTGATTTTTCGCTCGATACCGTTGTCATGGCACCGGGTGGGCGTGTGGGTGATCTTGCTCAAGGCGGCGATGGAGTTTTCGGCTTCGACGAATGAATCGAACAATGGCCGGGTAAGGGGGCAGCTACGGCGTCCGAGGAACGGCGTATAGCGTGGAGCACGCACGGCGTGCCCGATCGTGTCCAGGTCGAAGCCGCCGTTGCCCGTTTGCCAAACCGCGACAGTGAATGCGGCGTCGCACAGATAGTCACGCCACGTCTGGATGGTGTCGTGGCTCTTGAGGCCCTGGTACGTTTCGCGGGCATCAAGCACGGTGTGGTAGTCGGTGATGGCCACGGCGGGGTGTGCGCGTGCGTCGCGCCTTGCCGCGTAATGCACGCTCTCGGCCAGGTCGCGCTGGCCTTGCCGATCACTGCGGCAAATGCCAAGACAGGCGGCCAGCAGACCCAGCACGCCACTGCGCGAGGGGTATTCGAGCAATGGACGGCGTCCTTCGAAACTGTGGCCGCTCCATCCTTGCATCGGCCCCTGCAGCCTCAGGATGAGGAATCGGGGCATGGTTCAGTCCTTCCCGTCGCGCACCAGCCACTGCTCAAGCGCACGAAGGCTGTCGCGCCGCGCAAGGCCGGTTGGTGTTGCGGCATCCCTGCGCAAGAGGAATTCCGCGCATCGTTCGTCCAGGCCGTATCCCGCATGGATGTTTGCCCAGTAGTCATGCAGCGCATCGACTGAAGGAGAAAGGTAACCGCCATTCTCTCGCTGCCTGACGGGGGCTTCGAATGCATTGGCCAGCGAGACGGGCAGATCGCTCAGGGATACCAGGGCGAGATCGGCCGGATTGTTGGCGGCAAAGCTCAGTTGCTTGGCACCGGGGACTTCGGTGGCCAGCATATGAAGAACATGCGCGGCGATCTCCAGTGCGCGATCTCTTGGTACGTTGCCTAGATTAGTCTGCAACTGGGCCAGGTTCAGGCTGGCATAGCGGTAAAAGACGCCCGCCGAGAACTCTTGGGTGTTGAGGTGGCCCGAGCCTCTTTCTTGCAGGTCGTCGACGGCGGTGAACCAATCGAGATCTGACTCGCCGACCTCATGGGTGGTGATCGCATGAGCCACCGCCAGCGCGCCGTCGACTTTACCCAGTTCACTCATGAGGCCCGCAGTCGCCATACGGCCCGACAGTGCAATGTCGAGTGCGCAGCCTATGGCTTGATGCAAGCCCGCGCTGTTCTTTTTGAGTTCCTTGGCGTTGACGTCGCCACCTGCTTGCTCGAGTTGCTGTACCTGCTCGCAATACCAGGCCACTTCTTCGATGGCCCATGGCATTACCGCGTCGCCTTCTACCTTCGGTGTGTCGAATTTCTTGTCCGAAAGAAGGTTCAACACCTGTTCCACGCGCGCGGCGTCATAGCGGCCGGCAAGCTGGGCGACGAATCTGTCGCGCAGGTCAGACAGGCGCAAAGTGCGAACGCTACGCTCGCCGAGATGCTGTCTGTAGTAATCGCTGGTGCGCAATGTGCGCTTGAGACTCTGGCTCGAAATTCGAACACGCCGCTTGCCACCAAAAATGGCCGTCTTCTGCATGTTCATGTCGTCGCGGTTCAGACATGACGGGCTGTGCGAAATGAGAACGTGAAAGTTAACGAAGTTCTTGGTCATACTTGCTCCCCCTCTCAGTCATTGATGTCAGATGATGATGTCGCGGTCGCCCGCTCTTCGGACGCGCCTTCTTCGCCGGGTGCGCCGAGCACGAAGTCCTCGAGCAACTGGCGCTTTGCGTTGTCGCCCCAGTACCAGAGGCTCCCGGCTGCGCGGGGCCAATCAAGCACGGGGTTGCAGAATTGCAGCAGGCGGCGCAGTTGCATGATGTCTTGTGAAGCTGGTGCCCTCACCACCTGGAAGATCCTCCGGTCAGATATCTTCCGGCTCTGGGCGAGGGCCGCACCTAACCCCGTTCCGTTTTCGGCGTGTCGAACATGGGGCAGGCAGAAAACCACGCGACCCCATTGATCGCGGCCACGGCCCATGTATCCCAGTGGTTTGATGAGGCGATAGAAGGCGAGGGCGGTATCGTCCTCATACAACTGATCGAGTGCGGGGGCTCGGCGGATCAACGCCCGCGTGCCTGCATCGGCATCCTGGTAGGCTCTGTAGAGTCTGGCGAAGTCGGGTGTCATTGCTTTTGCCGCGTCTGTCATGCTGCCTCCTGTGGCGATGGCCAATTGAGCGTCTCCAGCTCGCGAAGACGCTTGGCGAGCATGCGCCGCGTCAGGGCGATGGTTTGCTGCATATCGAGATCGTGCTGGTAGGGCGCAGTGACCTCAGTGAACAGCGCGCTGCACAATGCCTGCAGTTCCACGCGCAGTGCAGCGAATTGCTCACCGGGTGATTCGAAGTCCACCAGGGCGAGCGTCTTGCCGATCATGGGTGTGGAGCGGCGATAGAACATCTTTTCTGCGCGTTCGTGCAGATCGAGCCCGACGCCCTTGAATCGGCTTGCCGTCTTTACGCGCGCCTGGCGCTCGTTACGGATCTTGTCGATTCCAGTGCTTGCTTGGTAAAGGACGCTTCTGAGCGATTTCCTATACCCCTGACCGATATCGACCAGCCTGTGAATGACATCCGTATGTGCGTGCCAATTGCGATTCACCGTGAACAATGAATGGCGGCGTTCGACGATCGATGCCTGATTGCATCGATAGCCGCCGGCCAACAGCAGGAGCTTGTCCGCGCTGCCGAGCAGATAGGCGCGGGCCTGCTCGACGACGGCGGCTGGTTCGCGCAGGTCTTCGCCCATGGCGCCGTGAACGCGGCGAGTGATGTAACGATCCAACTGGGTCCACGCGGGGGCGTCGGTGGTGATTGCAACGAAGCGCTCTTCGCGCAAGCCCTTCTTGAGCGTCACAGTGCGCGGCGCGTGAGGATGTGGCCAGACGCCTTCGACCGTAAAACTGAATTTCGCCTTATCGAAGGCCGTGTAGCGGGATGCCGCTGGCTGACCGCAGCACGAACAGATACCGCCTTCGGTGGGGGGGCGCAGCCGGACATGCAAGGGCTGCCAGAAAAGCCCTCGCAACAAGCCGATGCCGCCACTGCTGACGGTGGCCCCCGCCTCGATGGGGGTCACCCAGGTCGGCGCTTGGTCAATGTGATCACGCCATGCAATGCCACTGGCATCGAGGCTTTCTTCGGTCAGCACATTCAGCCAGACTGTCTGGCGCAGATCGTCGCCTTGCAAGAGGGTGCTGACCCCGACGCCTTTCAGCCCCTGCTTGAATCCACCACCGAAACCAGGGGCTTGCGTGGCCTGGTTGAACAGGGCGATCGCCGCACAGCCGCCGCACAGCGCCGCCGCCAAACCACGCTCGTTGACGAAGCACGCGCTCGTGTTGCCGGTTAGGCCGGGAAGCAGCTTGTCCATGTCGGTGTGCTCTTTGGCCGCAACCTTGGCCACCTGCATGAATGGGTGCTGTGGATGATCGAGTTGGAACCAATCGGGCATGCGGTCGACGCGCTCGGCGAATTTGCAAGTATCCGGCAGGCTGGTAACGCGCGCGGCCCACTCCGGTTTGTCCTGCGGAGGGAACAGCACTTGAGCGAATGCGGTCAGCATTTGAATAAGACCAAATTCCATATCGTCGCGTGGCAGGTGCGGCTGCCAGCGCCTGCTGCCGCACAACAACTCTCGCACTGAAATCCGTGTGGGAATCGTTGAATCGAACGGTCTGACGGGAATCCAGTCAGCCTTGAGCAGATCGGTCATGCGAGCTCCTCATAGTCTTAATCCCATTGCAAAAAGAACGATAAGAATCGAAGCGATCAGTGCCAGTCCGGCGATGGCAAGTGGCGCCTGTCCCTCCGCAACCCTTCACGAGCGCAATAGCGAAATACACAGGTCTCATGCTGTGCTTGCCAGGTGGCGCCGGCCTCGTCTGTTGGATCCATCGATAGCCAGTGCAGGCCGTTTTCGTCGGGTATCGGCAATTGCGGCATCCAGCGGGCCGGGACGCAGACGGTGTTGAGGGACAGCGCTTCGCCCCGCTCCGCATCGTTGAGGGTGTCCAGCAAGGTGCCATCATGGAGCGCTCGACCGCGTTGGGTTTCGCGGTACATGACGAGGGCGCGATTCGTTTCGCCGTCCCGTGTGACCGCCATGACATACTCATGGGTGTCGGGCACGGGCAGGGTCGTGCTTTTCATAGCAAGGCGTGCCTTGCTGCGAGCATTGAGTGCGGTGTTTTCGAACTGCGTCTGCTGCGCTCCCACCCAGTCTGGAATGTTCTCCTGCCCGCTGTCGTAAACGTGCTTGATCCACGATCGGTAGGCTTCAGGAAACACGACGGGCGCCGATCCCTGTGCGACCGATAGCTGCCATGTTTTCCACATCACCACGGCGTTGTCATAGATCTTGCCGTGCATGCCGAAATCCGGCGCGTCGGGGACCAATAGTGTGCATCGCGGCACTTCACATCCTGCGGGTCGCTTATCGCGCAGGTGACGATGCATGCGCCCCATGCGCTGGAAGAGCAAATCAACAGGGCACAACTGGGTGATCAACCAATCCACATCGACGTCGACGCTCTGTTCGAGCACCTGGGTGCTGACCAGAATGCGCCCGACGCTGCGATCGCCACCGGGGCCGAACATTCCGTCGAGCGACTGTTCGATTGTCTGGCGGTCACGGAATGTAAAGCGTGAGTGGAACAGGATGATGGGCTGCCGGGTCATCGACCGCAACCGTTCGAAGACCGCCTGTGCGTGATCGGCGAGGTTACAGATGATCCCTATCTGTGCGCCGGCTTCCGCCGCTGTGACGATGCGCTCCAGAAGCGATTCGTCCGGTATCAGGTGGGGCTGCGCGATGCATTCGAGATATACCTCGCGGAGCGGCGTCGGCGAGGTGTATCTGGACGTGCGTGCACAGGCGGGCTCCGGGCCGTTCGGACACCACGTCAGCAAGGGGTAATCCTCACTCGGAGCGCATTGTGTGCCCCAGGCCGATGCGATCTGCTCGCGCCGCTGGGACGGCAGGGTGGCCGACAGCAAGATGGCACATCCCCCCGCCGCGCGCTGTTTCTGCAGGACCTCGTCCAGCAACGCGTTCATGTAGGTGTCGTAGGCATGCACCTCGTCAATGATCAGCACGCAACGGCTGAGTGCGAATCCGCGCACAAAGCGATGCTTGACGGGCAGCACGCTGACGAGAACCTGATCAACCGTGCAGATGCAGATTTGCCCGAGAAACGCCCGCTTGCCGCTGGACGCCAGCCAGCCTGCACATTGGGCCCAGGCTTCTTCGGCCGCCTGTACCGTCTGGCCGATGTCTTTCAATTTGGTGAAGGTGGGGTTGTAAGCGGCCTTGCCATGCGCCAGCACGAGGTTTGCGCCGCCCATGAACAGGTGATCGGCCAGTGTGCGGACGCGTTCGAAAATGGCGTTACTCGTTGCCTGAGTCGGTAACGCGAAGACCATCCCGTCCGCCAGCCCCGCATGGATGAGCCGCCAGGCCAGTGCGAGGGCCGCTTCGGTCTTGCCGCAGCCAGTGGGGCCTTCGATCAGGGTCAGCCCGGGCGCCAGAGGCGTGTCGTCAATGAGCGTCTGCACTTGCCTCGGTTGGCGGGGCGCGTGGCTGTCTCCTTTTGAGATGAGCAGGGATTCGATGCCTGAATAGGGGCGTGCGTCGGCGCAGAGGCCGGCTGATGCCACCGCAATGGCGGCATCATGCCGAGAGACCTGGTCGAAATAGTCGTCGAGCGACTCGATGGTGTCCTGATAGGGGAATAGCCCATCCTGGCTGCGCGAGCCGAGCCAATCGGCGATGGAACAGAATCCCGCCACGACGGGTTGAAAGTCGGCCGGCAGAAGAGGCGCATCAGCCTGGTCGAGCCCGAGGGGGGCGAGAAAAAGCGCTGCGCACGCGTCGGCCCACGCCCTGCGGGCGTGGCGATCCTGTGTCTTCAGATCCTTATTTGCGCCGACGAGATTGAAGTGGGCTTCGGTCAGCCATTCACGCCTGAAAAGAAAACCGTGGTGACCGCACACAGCTTCGATCCAGGGTGTCGCCGTGTTGTCAGGCGAGCTCAGGATCTCGCTGAATATATCCTCGATGGATGGTGGTGAGGCGGGGTTGGCGGCTTGCTGCGCATCGGCGTGATACCAGTGCAATCCGGCCTTGCCGTGATCGAATGCCCGGATCATATCGGGCGTGATGTCACCGATGGGGGCGTGCCCATTCAGCAAGACGAAAGATTCGCTGGATTTCAGCTGAAAGCGCAGGTCGAATTTCCCCAGGTCGTGCAAGGCGCAGAAATACAGTACCCATGCTCTGCATGCCCTTTCGGGCAGGTTGAGCGTTTGGCAAAAGGCGCGCCGGATGGCGGGGCTTGCGTCCCACCATACCCCCGCAACTGCGGCGACATCCAGGCTATGACAGACCAAAAGGTGAAAGCGCGCACCGTCGGGCGTGCCAGGCCTGGCCTTGCCCCAGTAACGCAACAGCACATCCAATGCGGAAGAGAATGAACGTGACATACGCTCATTCATAACGCACAACGGATTAAGTTTTGTTGACGCTAGAGAAGTCCCGACAACTTATTTGAGATCTCGGGTAGTAGGGTGGCGCGCATGTGCGCGGCGGTCTGGATGCGCAGGCGCTCGACGAGGGAGTCGAGTTCCGTGGCGATGATCTGGGGGAGTTCCTGGGCGATCCAACTGTCGATGGCCTGGGCGATGTAGGCGTCCAGTTCGATGAGTTGTTCGCCGGTCTGCTGCGCGGCGGCCTGTTGGGCGTCGCGATGGATCTGGGCAATGGTGTCCGGGCTGGGCTGGGCTTCTTGCGCGGCCTGGGCACGCGCCTGTTCAAGCGCAGTTTGGTGGGCGGCGGCCATGTCGGCGCGGGCACGGGCTACGGCGTCTTCGATGGCGCGCTGCTGTTGCCGTTGCATGTCGTCGCGCGTGCGCTGCACGGCGTCGTCGATGAGGATCTCCACCTGGTCGGCCGACAGCCCTTGTGTGACGGGGGGGGCGGCCGGGCGGGCGATGCCGGCGATGGCCTGGCGCACGGCCGGCAGGTCGATCTGGGGCAGGGGCGGGCCGCTCATCAGCGGCAGCTCGGCGTCGTTGAGCAGATCGATGGTGTCGGTGAGCGTGATTTCGTCGAGCGATTCGCTCAGCAGGACATCGTCATCCATGGCGTCGGTCAGCTCGGGCAGTTCTTCGTCGACTTCATCCATGAGCAGCGGCAGTTCGTCGCCGGTCACGCCATCGGAGCGATTGCGGCGGATCAGCGCGTCAGCCTTCGAAATGATGATGTCATCGGTGTCGTTCGCTGCCGCCATGGCGTCTATTCCGTTCGTGCCAGATCGTAGCCTTGGACCGCGTATCCCTGCTGCTTGTAGAACTGCCAGCGCTGGCGCGCCGGCAGGCGGTCTTCGCCTTCGCGTGAAACCACTTCGACCAGCAACTGGTAGCGTGTGTAGTCGGCGGGCGGTTCTATGCCGAGGTTGATCAGCACGTCGTCATGCGCCGGATTGTCGCCTTCGCCGGCGATCAGCACCGGGGTCCGCCCGGCCAGGGGCGACCTGGCCACGACGTGCGGCACGAACGACAGCGCCTGGGCGCTCCATAGCGCGTGATCGAAGCGCCGCGCCAGCATGCCGTCCGGCGCGTACACCACAACCCGTCGCCCCTGCTTGACCGCCTTGGTGGCGATCGAGCAGGCCGCCATCAGGCGGTCCGGGGCGTTGTGATAGAACTTGATCTCCACGCTGTGCCCGTCGTCAGGCGCCGGCGCGCGCGATCAGAAAGTGCGTGAGCAGCGGCACCGGGCGGCCGGTGGCGCCCTTTTCGGCGCCCGACTTCCAGGCCGTGCCGGCGATGTCCAGGTGGGCCCAGGTATACGCCTTGGTGAAACGCGACAGGAAGCAGGCGGCGGTGATGCTGCCAGCGGGGCGGCCGCCGATGTTGGCCATGTCGGCGAAGTTGCTCTTGAGCTGGTCCTGGTAGTCGTCCCACAGCGGCATGTGCCAGGTGCGGTCGCCGCTGGCCTGGCCGAGGTCGACCAGCTCGCGCGCGAAGCTGTCGTCGTTCGAGAACAGCCCGCTCGGATGGTGGCCCAGGGCGATCACGCAAGCGCCGGTGAGGGTGGCGATGTCGATGACGGCGGCCGGCTTGAAGCGCTCGGCGTAGGTCAGCGCGTCGCACAGGATCAGGCGGCCTTCGGCGTCGGTATTGAGGATCTCGATCGTCTGGCCCGACAGCGAGGTGACCACGTCGCCCGGCTTGGTGGCCGTGCCGCTGGGCATGTTCTCGGTGGCCGGGATGAGGCCGACGACGTTCACCGGCAGCGCCAGTTCGGCCGCAGCCTTGATGGTGCCCAGCACCGAGGCGGCGCCGCACATGTCGAACTTCATTTCGTCCATGCCTTCGCCCGGCTTGAGCGAAATGCCCCCGGAATCGAATGTCACGCCCTTGCCCACCAGTACGATGGGGGCGGTCTTGGCCTTGCCGCCGTTGTAATGGATGACGATGAAGCGCGGGCCTTCGTCCGTGCCGCGCGCTACCGAGGCGAACGAGCCCATGCCGAGTTTTTCGATGCCGGCGCGGTCGAAGACTTCGACCTTGAGTTTGTATTGCTTACCAAGCTTTTTGGCGGTTTCGCCAAGGTAGCCCGGCGTGCACACGTTGCCGGGCAGGTTGCCCAGTTGCTTGGCGAGCGCCATGCCGCTGGCGATGGCGGCGCCCTGGGCGAGGGCGGCTTTGGACGCGTTGTCGGTCTTGCCGACCAGCAGGATGTCGATACGGTCAAGCTGCTTGGCGGCTGCGGGCTTGTCTTTCTTGCCGTAGGGCGCGTCGAACTTGTACGTGGCGTCGAACAGTTGCTGGGCCGCGCAACGCAGCGTCCAGGGCAGGTCGCGCTCGCCAGCGACGAGGTCGGTGGCGCACAGCGCCGCATGGCTGGCGCGGCTGCCCGCCAGCCATTTGCCGGCCGCCGCCAGGGCGCTGCGCACGGCTTTGTCGCCGAAATCGGCCTGTTTGCCGAGGCTGACGACCAGTACGCGCTCGGCAGCCACGCCCGGTACGGCGGGCAGGGCCAGCAGGGCGCCGGCTTTTTCTTCGAGGTCGCGCCCGATCCAGGCGGCCAATTGGCCGCCGCTGGCGGCATCGAGGGCCTGGGCTTGTACGCCCAGCGCGCCATCCGGGAACACGGGCACCACCAGGGCGCCGGTCTTGAGCTTTTCGGGAGCAGAGGCTTTTATGCTAAATTCCATCGCGCAATTTCCTGTCAACACGGTCAGGGGCTCGGCACGCCAAGGCGGCGCCCGATTCGCAGTAACGACCATTATTGCCGTTGCCGCTTGGCGGCGTCAAAGCACAATATCCTTAGACAATGATCTTCCGGCGCGCGGCCCTGCGCGAATTCGCCAGTACTGCCGCGGCCGTGAGCGCAGCACTGATCCTCATTCTGATCACGGTGATTCTGATCCGGTTGCTGTCGCAGGCCGCCGGCGGCCGCGTGCCGGCCGATGCCGTGCTGGCCCTCATCGGTTTCTCGGCGCTCAACCACCTGCCCACGGTGCTGGCACTGTCGACCTTCATTGCCGTGCTGTTGTCGCTGACGCGCAGCTATCGGGATTCCGAAATGGTGGTGTGGTCGGCGTCCGGCCTGCCGCTCACTGCCTGGCTCAATCCGGTGCTGCGCTTTGCCGTGCCCATCGCCATCGTCGTCGGTGGCATGTCGCTGTTCCTGTCGCCGTGGGCGCAGGGGCAGGCGAGCGAATACCGCAAGCAACTCGAAAACCGCGATGAGGTCTCGCGGGTGTCGCCGGGCATGTTCCGCGAATCGGTGTCGGCGCAGCGCGTGTTTTTCGTCGAATCGGTAGAGGCCGCAAGCGGCCGCGTGAGGAATGTGTTCATCAACCAGACGCAACCGGGCCACCAGAGCGTCATCGTGTCATCCGAGGGGCTTATCGAGCGCGCCCCCAATGGCGACCGTTTCGCGGTGCTGCTCAATGGCCGGCGCTACGAGGGCGAGCCGGGTACGGCGCAATACCGTGTGACGCGTTTCGAGCGCTATGCCGTGCGCATCGAGCCGCGCGAAGTGGGCGAGGTCGAATTGACGCCCAAGACGACCGACACGGTGCGCTTGCTGGCCTTGCCCACGCCGGGCAACCTGGGTGAGCTGTCGTGGCGCGTCGGTCTGCCGCTGGCCACCGTGGTGCTGGCCTTGCTGGCGATCCCGCTGGCCTTCGTCAATCCGCGTGCCGGGCGCACCAACAACCTGCTGTTCGCGGTGTTGATATTCACCGTGTACATCAATTCGATGGGTATCGTGCAGGCATGGATCGCGCAGGGCAAGTTGTCCGCGCACATCGGCCTGTGGGTGGTTCATGCATTCATGTTCGCCTTGTTGCTGGCCCTGTTCGGCTGGCGGCTGGCGCCTAACCTGCGGCGTGCCCGATGAAGGTCCTGTCCCGCTATCTGCGTCGCGAGATCGTCGCGGCCACGCTGCTGGTGCTGGTGGCGTTCCTGGCGCTGTTCGTGTTCTTCGACTTTTTGGGCGAACTCGATGACGTCGGCCGTAATGGCTACACGCTCAAGTACGCACTGATCTTCGTCACCCTGTCGATCCCCAGCCGGGCTTACGAGGTGATGCCGATCGCCGTGCTGATCGGCACGCTCTATGCGCTCACTTCGCTGGCGCGCAACTCCGAATTGACGGTGATGCGCACGGCGGGGGTGTCCACCCTGCGGATGCTCGGGTCGTTGATGGGGATCGGGCTGATCTTCGTGGTGACCACGTTTGCCCTCGGTGAATTCGTGGCGCCGCCGCTCGAGCGGGTGGCGCAGAAGTGGCGTCTGCGCAGCGCCAACGCCAGCGTGCCGCAAGAACTGCGCACCGGCCTGTGGGTGCGTGATGGGCGCCTGTTCATCAACGTGCAGCGGGCGCAGCCGGATGCCGGGCTGGAAGGCATCAAGATCTACGAGTTCGATGACCAGCACAAGCTGTTGGCGATCAACCTCGCCGCCAAGGGCGAGTACTCACCCGGCACGGGCTGGACGCTGCAGGACGTCGTGCAGACCCGTTTCAACGAGGGCAGTACGTCGGTGGCGCGCATGCCGCGCCTGCAATGGAAGTCCGAGCTGACGCCGGAGATGATCAGCGTGGTGATGGTGACGCCCGAGCGTATGGCGATCCGTAGCCTGTACAACTACGTCCACCACCTCGAAGAAAACAATCAGCGTACCGGGCGCTACGAAGTGGCGTACTGGAAGAAGCTGGTCTACCCCTTCGCCGCCCTCGTCATGATGGGGCTGGCGCTGCCCTTTGCGCTGGGTAACCAGCGCTCCGGCAACGTTGGCGCGCGCGTGCTGCTGGGGGTGATGCTGGGCATGCTGTTCCACTTGCTCAACAGCCTGTTCTCGAACCTGGGTGTCATCAACGCCTGGCCGCCCCTGGTCAGCGCCGCCGCGCCCAGTCTGATGTTCCTGTTGCTGGCCGTGGTCATGCTGCGCGGCGTCGAGCGGCGCTAGCCCGTCGCGCGCGGCGGTGTCCGCCGGCGCGCGATGCGGCCATCAGTTGTCCGGCGACACGCGTTCGGACGACTGCGCAAAGAACCAGGCGATGCCGACGCCGGCCGAATAATTGTTGCGACGCTTGACCAGCGGGCTGTCTTCGAACGCCGCGCCCGACACCGTCGACAAACGCACGAAACTGCCGAACCAGAAGCGGTCGAACCGGCGTGTCAGCGACAGCGATACCTGCATGCCGCCATAGCCTGCGTCGGGGTCGTAGGCCGGCCGGTCGGCGCGTGCGTACTGTGGCTGCACCTCATAGGCGTAGCGGTTCTGGCGTTTGTTGCCGAAGTACGGTCCGCCCGACAGACCAAGATTCCAGCCGCCGCGACGCAGGTTCAGATCCAGATTGGGTGTGAACACGATGCCGGCATTGCGCATGGTCCAGTCATCCACCGCCAGCGCCTGGCGTACCGGCAGGCGCAAGTCCAGGCTGACCGGGCCTTTATGGTCGCCATACAGGCGCACGATGGCCTGCGGGCCGAATTCGATGGTCGGTGCCAGATCGGGCATGCCCTCGCGCGCCGGGTTGTCGCTGCTGCGCACCGGCACGCCGGCGGCCAGGCTCAGTTCGATGGTGACGCGATCGCCGTCGTAGAGTTGGGCCCGCGCGCCGTCGCGGTCAGCCTTGAGGATCGGGCCGCGATACACGAAATAGGGCAGGGGCAGCAGATAGTTGCGCTGTTCGGCGGAGCCCCGGTAATCCGGCAGACTCATGCCCAGGGCGCCGATACCGAGTTCCCACTTGGGCAGGTCCGCCGCCTGGGCCGCGGGCAGGACCGCGAGCGCCGCCGCACCGACCATCAGGCGCGTGGCAACGCTCCGAAAGACAAAAGTCATGAAAAATGTCGCTGGAATGTGCAAAGACGCGATTCTAGCGGCGATATCGACGGCGGCGCTCGCTTTTCGAGAAAGCGGGCCGGCCATCGCTATCTGCGACCGTCTTGCGACTGTGCTGGCCGATGAACGGCGTGCGCGCCATAATTGCGCGCGATGAATCTGACCAAGCCTTTGTTCTTCGTTCTGCTGGTGCTCGATGCGGCGCTGCTGGCATTGGCCGCCGCTCCCGCAGCCGGGCTGCCGTCGCCGCTGGCAAGCGTCGGCGAGCCCGAGCGCCTGCGCAACCAACTGCATCCGGACCGGATCAAGGTATTGCCGGGCGCCACCAATGCCGTGGCGCCGGCCACCACGCGCCCGTCGGAGCCGACCCCGCCCGCGCCCGAACAGACCGCTGCGCCCGCGCCTGCCGCCGCCTGCCTGGCCTACTCCGCGCTCAATGCCGACCAGGTTGCCACGGTGTCGGCGCGTGCCAAGGAAGCCGGCCAGGCGGTGTCGCTACGCGAGATCAGCGCACCCGGCGCACCGTCGTCCTGGTGGGTGAACATCCCGCCGCAAGGGGGCAAAGAAGCCGCCGACCGCCGCGCGGATACGCTGCGCCGCAACGGTATCCAGGATTTCTTCATCGTCCAGGATGCTGGCGCCAACCAATACGCCGTCTCGCTGGGCTTGTTCCGTAGCGAGGCCGCCGCCAAGCGGCAATTGGAGTCGATCCAGAGCAAGGGCGTGACGACCGCGCGCATCAGTACGCGTGATGGCCACGAAACCACGCGCGTCGAACTGCACGGCCCGGCCGATCTCATCGACGGCATCGGGCGTGATCTGGGCAGCAAGCTCAAGGGCGTCGAGACGGCCACATGTCAGGTGAGCTGAAACGGCCTTTCACCGTCGGCCTGACCGGCGGCATCGGCAGCGGCAAATCGGCCGCCGCCGATCTGTTTGGCGGGCTGGGCGCCGACATCGTCGACACCGATGCGATTTCGCATGCGCTGACCGCTGCCGGCGGCGCAGCCATGGCGGCGATCACACAGGCGTTCGGCGCCGACGTGGTACGCAGCGACGGCGCCCTCGATCGCGCGGCGATGCGTCAGCGGGTGTTTTCCGACCCTGCCGCGCGCACGCAACTCGAAGCCATCCTGCATCCGCTCATCCGCCAGCGCAGTGAAGAAGCCGTGCTGGCATCGGGCGCGCCGTACGTGGTGCTGGTGGTGCCTTTGCTGATCGAAAGCGGTACGTACCGCGCGCGCTGCGACCGCATTTGCGTGGTGGACGTGCCTGAAGCGATTCAGATTGAACGTGTGATGGCGCGCAGCGGTCTGACCGCCGAGCAAGTGCAGTCGATTATCCAAGCGCAAATTGATCGCGTAGCACGTCGCGCCGCTGCCCACGATATCATTGACAACTCGCTCGATTTTGATAGCTTGCGCTCACAGGTTCGAAACCTGCACGCGCTTTACTTGGCGTTGGCCGCCGAACACGCGCGATAAAGTGCGCAGGGCAGTCAGTGTCCCGCCTTTTTTTGCAGTCCCAACACTGGCCGGTGTGTGGTGATTACTTACGAATATCCCCTCAGCGAGCGGATTCGCACGCTATTGCGACTCGAAGACCTGTTCGACCGGGTACTTCATTTTTCGCTCGCCGATGCTTCCTACGAGCACCACACGGCGCTGCTATCGCTGTTCGAAATCCTCGAAGTGGCTGGCCGCGCCGATCTGAAGGTCGATCTCGTCCAGGAACTCGAACGTCAGCGTCAGATTCTTTTTGCCTTCCGCGACAATCCGCAGATATCCGAAGAAGCCCTCAGCGGCGCGCTGCGCGAAATCGAGCAGGCCAGTGCGGCCCTGTTGGCGATGGCCGGCAAGATCGGCCAGTACCTGCGCGAAAGCGAATGGCTCATGGCGATCCGCTCGCGATCCAGCATCCCGGGCGGCGTATGTGAATTCGATTTGCCCTCGTACCACTATTGGCTGAATCGCGATCCGGGCGAACGGCGGCACGACCTGCAAGGGTGGCTCGCGCCGATGTTGCCGATCCGCGATGCATTGGCCATCGTGCTGCGCCTGCTGCGCGCCAGCGGCCGCCCGGAGGCGTTGCAGGCGCGCAAGGGCGCCTTCCAGATGATGATGGCGGGGCGCAGTGCCCAGATGGTGCGCGTGCGCGTGCCGCGCGGCGACACTGCGGTGCCCGAGATCAGTGCCAACAAATACGCCTTCAATATCCGCTTCATGGAGCCGGACATGGCCGCCCGGCCGCGCCAGGTCGACAACGACATCGAGTTCGAGCTCACCTTCTGCAACCTGTGATACGGCCTGGCCGGGCCGCGCGTCAGCAACCGTAGCGCTGCCCCGCCACCACCGCCAGCCCGCAACCGACGCTGCCGTACAGATCGCCTTCCACTGCCCTGGCGGCAGGAAACTGCTGCGCCAGCGCCGCGCGCAGCGCCGGCACCGCCGACGACCCACCGGTAAAGAACAACGTGTCGATGCGCTCGGCCGAGACGCCGGCCTGCGCCAGACAGGCATGCGCCGCTTGGCCGATACGCGTGATCTCGCTGGCGATGGCGCCTTCGAAATCGCCCTTGTGCAGCGTGATCACCAGACCCGCCTCGGCTTCGTCGAGCGCCAGCATGCTTTGCTCAGCCAGGGACAATTCGATCTTGGCTGCTTCGACCTGCATGGCCAACTGGTGGCCGGCCTGTTTGCGGATGACATTGAGCAGGCGATCGAAGCGGCGCGGGTCGGCCACGTTGCGCGCGATTTCCTGGAAGCCGGCCCAGACCTTGCCCTGGTAGGTCTGGTTGATGGTGTGCCAGGTGGCAAGCAAGAAGTACACGTTGCTGGGAATCGGCGCGCCGTTCTTGAGAGGCGAGCCCATGCCGAGTTCGGGCATGACATTGACGAGCGACAGCCGTTTGTCGAAGTCGGTGCCGCCGATGTGCACGCCGGTATTGCCGAGCAGATCGCGGGTGCGGTCGGCGGCGCTGCGCCGTTCGGGTGACAGGCGCACCAGTGAAAAATCCGAGGTGCCGCCGCCGATGTCGACGATCAGCACCAGCTCTTCGCGCGTAATGCCCTGTTCATATGCGTGGGCGGCAGCGATGGGTTCGAACTGGAAGCTGACTTCGCGAAAACCCAGACCGCGTACGATCTGTTCCAGCGTGTCCTGCGCCAACTGATCGGCCGCGTCGTCTTCATCCACGAAGCGTACCGGCCGCCCCACCACCACGGCGTCGAGTGCGTGGTCACAGTCACGCTCGGTACGTTGCTTGATCTGGCCGATGAAATCGCCGATCAGCGTGCGGAAGGGCAGCAGGCGGCCGCCGATCTCGGTGCCCGCTTCCATCAGGCCGCTGCCCAGCAGGCTTTTCATGGAGCGCATCAGGCGCCCTTCGTAGCCTTCCAGATACTCCGCCAGCGCAGCCCGCCCATAGCGCTGGTGTTCTTCGTCGAGATTGAAGAACACCGCCGAGGGCAGCGTAGCCTTGCCGTCTTCGAGCGGCACAAGGCGCGGGCCGCTGGGCGTCGGCACGGCGGCGGTGGAGTTGGAGGTACCGAAATCGATACCGCAGGCGGCAAGACGCATGAGTCAGTCCAGAGGCGGGCGGCGCGCAAGCGTAAGGCGCATGTGCGCCGAGGTCAAATCGACCCGTCTGCCGGATTCGCATCCGCTGCGCATTGGTTGGGGCCACACCGGTGTTGGCGCAAGTCGGCAGGGGCGTGTACTTGGTATTAAGTACGTCTTGCTCCACGTTTGAGCGCGCCGCATAATCGGCGCGCCGCTGATACAGCAGTGGCCGGGCGTGGAAACCCGTAACGTTCTTGGCTGGCTCGATTGAACAATCGAGTCCGCGCTCGTGTGCATCTCTTATGGTGGGCCGGGCGGGGCACCCGCAAGGGTGGCCGGTTTCCTAGAACGCCGGTTTCCACCCTCGCTTTGGCCTGCCGCCCTCACGTGGAAATGAGCGGCGACGAATTCGTTCTGGGAGTCGTGCATGAGCGTGTCTTGTCGTACTACCTATCGGGTCTTCGCCCGGAGTCTTCCCCCTTGTTTTTCAACGCGAGCATCGGCGGGTGCCCAATGAGGTCATCATCGCTGGGCCGCGCCCTCGATATGGTTGCGCGCATGCATGCCACCGGGCTGGGCGGTGCCTCATGTCCCTGGGGTACCACGGATGCCGCTGATCTGGACGCCGAGGCCGCCCAGGCCGTCAGCGAACTGGCGCGCGGCTTGTCGGCCATCGGTGTCTTGCTGGCGGTGCACGACGAAGACAAGGGCGTGCCGGCGGACGAGCTGCAGGGCCTCGGCTGGCTGCTGAGCGGCATGGGCGATCTGATCGATCATCTGAACGAGGTGCGACTCACGCCGGCCGTGGATGCGGATGCGGCGGTGCATGAGGTGGGCGCGCCAGAAGCTGACGTTGGATTGATGGCGTCGTCCCTGAGCGACGAGGTGGCGCAGGCCGCGTCTTGACTGCGACGTCGCAGCGGCTCTGGATGTTGCGCTATGACTTTCTGGCCGCCTGCACGGCGATCTCGATGCGCCAGCCCGGCTTGGCCAGCGCCGCTACCTGCACGCAGGCACGCGCCGGCGCGCATGCGTGCGGGATCCAGGCTTCCCACACCGAATTGAAAGTGTCGTAATCGGCCATGTCGACGAGGTAGACGGTTGCCATCAGGATGTGGCCCAGGCCGCTGCCGGCCGCCTTGAGCGTCTTGTCGAGGCTCTCGAACAGGCTGCCGGTCTGTTCGGCGATGGTGCCGCTTTCGATGGCCGGCACTTCGACGGCGAAAACCAGGCCATTGAAAAGCGTGGCGTCCGAATAGCGGGCGGTGGGGTTGATGCGCTCAATCACGGTGCGTTCCTCGTCAGGGCTTTGTCGAGTACGCCGCCGAAGCGGTCCGCACCCATGAATCCGACCACGCGCAAGCCGGGGATTTCGCGCCCCTGCGCATCGAAAAACAGGATGCCGGGGGGGCCGAACAGCCCAAAGCGACGCAGCAGGGCGCGGTCTTCGTCCGTGTTGGCCGTGACGTCAGCCTGCAACAGCATGAATTGGCCTAGCTTGGCGTGCACCGCGGCGTCGGTGAAGGTGTAGCGCTCCATCTCCTTGCACGACACGCACCAGTCCGCATAGAAATCGAGCATGACCGGCTGGCCCGCTGACGCCAGGCGCGCATCGAGTTCGGCCCGGCTGGCGATGCGCTCGAAGTGCGTCGCCTCGCTGGTGACCGCGTTGGCGCCAAAGGCTGCCAGCGGCCGCAAGGGATCGCGCGAGCCGGCGATCGCGCCGACGAACAGAGTGCCGCCAGCGATCAGGGCCAGCAGCCCCAGCCCTTTGCGCAAGCGGTGCACGTTACGTACATGGACGGGCAGCGCATCGAAGGCGCCCAGCAGCGCGGCGCTCAGCACCAGCAGGATGGCCCAGGCGAACATCGGCACGACTGCCGGCACCACCGGCGAGACGAGCCAGATGGCGGTGGCCAGCAACAGCACGCCAAAGATGCGCTTGACGCCTTCCATCCACGGCCCCGGTCTGGGCAGCCAGTGGCGCGCCGCCACGCCGATGAGGATGAGCGGCGCTCCCATGCCGAGTGCCAGCGCGAACAGGGCCGAGCCGCCAAAGACCGCATTGCCGGTCTGCGCGATGTAGAGCAGGGCGCCGGCCAGTGGCGCCGCCATGCAGGGGCCGACGATCAGCGCCGACAGCGCCCCCATCAGGCCGATGCCACCGAGCGAGCCGCCCTGGCGGCCGGCGACCTGGCTCAGACGACTTTGCAGCGCCGCGGGCAATTGCAGTTCGTACAGGCCGAACATCGACAGGGCCAGCACCACGAAGATGAGTGCGAAGGCTCCCAGCACCCAGACGTTCTGCAGCCAGATCGTCAGCAAGGTGCCCGATAGCGCCGCCGCCACGCCGGCTGCCGTATAGGTGGCCGCCATGCCCAGTACGTAGGCACTGGACAGGGCGAGGGCGCGGCCGCGCGTGATGCGCGCGCCGTGACCGACGATGGAACTCGAGATGATCGGCACCATCGGCAGCACGCAAGGGGTGAAGCACAGCAGCAGTCCAAAGCCGAAGAAGCTCGCCAGGGCGCCCGCCCATTGGCTGGACGAGAGCAGGCCGGCGATGCGGGCGCTGTCGTCGTCGACGTCCGTGTCGGGGGCCGTGGTGGCGACGGTCATGTTCATGTCGGCGCTGGGGACGTCCATCTTGGGCGTGGCCTTGCGGATGCCGAGACCGCCGAGCGGATCGGCCTGGCCCGCCGCCTGGGGTGCCACGCTCATGGCGGCCAGTTCGAGATCCGCCTTGAATGGCGTGGGGGGATAGCAGACACCGGTGTCGGCGCAGCCCTGGGCCGTGACGGTGACGGTAAAGCGCTGCCCCAGCGGGGCCTGCACCGGCACCTGGAAGGCGAAGGTGTCGCGGTAAACCGCTTGCTTGCCGAAGAATTCGTCTTCGTGGATTTCACTGTCGCCGGGCCAGGCCGGCTCGCTCAGCGTGGCGCCCTTGGCGGCCAGCCGCGTGCGGTCGCGGTACATGTAGTACCCGGGCTCGATGTCGAAGTGCACTTCGACCGCCGTTTCGCTGATCGCGCGCGCCGAAAAACGGAAGGCTTGTTCCGGCGGCAGCGGGTCGGCGGCCCAGAGGCTGGTGGCCCAAAGCAGCAGGACCAGGCGCAGGATTGATCGCATGGCGGCCCTATACGTCGTGGCTGGGAGTACCGCAGTTGGACAACACCCATGCCAGGTATTGCGGAAGCCCGCCGGTAGCGGGGAAAGCCAGCAGCTCCGGCACGGCGTGCGGGTGCAGTTCGTGCATGGCCTCTTGGAGCATGGGGTAGCACACCGCGGTGGTCTTGATCAGCAAAGGGATTTCCTGTTCTTCGTGGATCGTACCCTCCCAGGTGTAAACCGAATGGCAGGGTGCGAGCACATTGACACAGGCGGCGAGTCGATGTTCCACGAGGTGGCGCGCAATGTGATCGGCCTTGATGCGGTCCGGGGCATTGGACAGAACGAGTAGAACCTGATCGGCGGACATGGTAGGCGGGCTCCCGTGTTATCGGAGAAGGCGGCGGCGAATCAGCGCGCGGGCCACCAGCAGCCCGCCGGCCGCGTATGCGGCCAGCACGGCGACGTGCAGCCACAGGTGCGGATTGGGCGCGCCGAGCAGGGTCGGCCGCACTGCGCCGATGGCATGCAGCAAGGGCAGCCAGCCGGTCAGCGCGCGCAGCAGGGGCGGCAACTGATCGACCGGGAAGAACACCCCGGACAACATCGCCATGGGGCTGATGAACAGCGTGAAGTAATACATGAAGAAATCGTAGCTGGGCGCCAGCGCGGTCACGACCAGGCCGAGGCCGGCGAAGGTCAGGCCGATGAGCGCTACCAGTGGAATGGCCGCGATGGCGTGCGTCCACGGCGTGAGACCGAAGGCGGCGATCACCACCAGGATGGCCGATCCCGACAGGAATGCCTTGGTGGCGGCCCAGAACAGTTCCCCGACGATGACGTCGTCCAGCGACATGGGGGCGTTCATGATGGCTTCCCAGGTCTTCTGCACGTGCATGCGCGCGAAGCCCGAGTAGAGCGATTCGAAGGTGGCCCCGTTCATGGTCGAGAACGCCACCGTGCCGGTGGCTAGAAAGGTGAGGTAGGACACCCCCGCCACCTGCGGCAGCAGCAGGCCCAGGCCGAGGCCCAGACCGAGCAGGTAGATCAGCGGGTCGGCCAGATTGCCCAGCAGCGAGGGGATCGCCAGGCGTCGCCACACTTTTACGTTGCGCAGCCAGACGGCGTAGGCGCGGCCGGGCGAAAGCTCGAAGGGATGCAGGAGTGTGCGCATGGGTGGGCCTTAACTGTCACGCAGCTCGCGGCCGGTGAGCTTGAGGAACACGTCTTCGAGGTTGGCCGGGCGATGCAGATAGCGCAGGCCGGTGTCTTCCAGGTGGTCCAGCAGCGGGCGCGGCGCGTCGACGTAGCAGAAGGCGGTTTCGCCGCTGATTTCGAATCGCCGTGCGAACTGCGCCGCGTGCAGGCTCGCCCAGGCCGGTGCGCCGCCAGTGTGGCCGGCCCAGTCGCCGAAGACCTCGACCACCTGCGGTTCGATGTGGGCGGCGATGACTTCGCGCGGCGTCCCCAGGGCGATGATGCGGCCGGCGTCGAGAATGGCGATGCGGTGGGCGAGCCGTTCGGCCTCGTCCATGAAGTGCGTGGTGAGCAGAACGGTCTTGCCTTCGGCGATGAGGCCCTTGAGGCGATCCCAGATCAGGTGGCGGGCCTGTGGATCGAGGCCGGTGGTCGGTTCGTCCATGACCAGCAGGGCGGGGTCGTTGATGAGCGCCCGCGCCATTGTCAGGCGTCGCTTCATGCCGCCGGACAGGGCCGGTACCTTGGCGTCGGCCTTGGCTTCGAGCCCGGCGAAGGCGAGCAGGCGCGGAATGCGCTGGCGCGCTTCGGCTTCACCGATGCCGAAGTAGCGCGCAAAGACGACAAGGTTTTCGGACACCGTGAAGTCGGGGTCGAGGCTATCGGTCTGCGGCACGACCCCCACGGCGCGGCGCGCCTGACGCGCCCGGTCCGGCACGCTCTCACCGGTGAGCGTGATGCGCCCGGCCGTTGGTTGCGTCTGGCCGAGAATGCAGCGGATGGTGGTGGTCTTGCCGGCGCCGTTGGGGCCGAGCAGTGCAAAGCACTCACCCGGCACCAGCGAAAAGCTCACGCCGCGCACGACCTCGTTGTCGCCGTAGCGCTTGTGCAGCCCGTCGACGACAAGGGGGCTGGAGGTGTCTTGCCTGGCAGTGTCGAGGGCAGAGAGTGGTCGGTCCATCGTGCGTGATCCAGGGCGCTCAGTGGGGCGCCGGGAGCCGGCGCGTTCGACTGCACGGGGCCGCTGCGGCGGCCCCGTCGGCGTCAGACCGGCGGGGTCTGTCGGAAGCTGTCGCGCTCGGCCAGTCGTTCGGCCAGACGGGTCAGGGCCGGGCGACCGTCGCGCCAGTCGCCATGAATGGCGCGGAAATCCAGCCAGAACACCAGGCAGCCGAAACTGATGTCGGCCAGCGTCATGGTGTCGCCCGCCAGCCATGTTTGCCGGGCTGCGCGCGCTTCGAGGGCATCGAGCCCGCGCCCGACCTTGGCGCTCTGGCGGGCCAGCCAGTCCGCCACGCGCAGGGCCTCTGGCCGCTGCAGTTCCAAACGGATCGCCACGGCGGCATCGATGGTGCCATCGACGAGCGCTTCGAGTTGCCGCACGCGCAGCGCGCCCAGGGCGTCGGTGGGCCACATCGCGGGGCTGGGGAAGGCGTGTTCCAGGTAGCTTGCCAACACCGGCGAATCGAAGAAGGTCTCGCCATCCGGCGTCACCAGCGCCGGCACCTTGCCGAGCGGATTGTATTCACTGACGCGATTGCCCGGCTCCCACGGGGATTCTTCGACGAAATCGAATTCCACGCCTTTTTCGAGCAGGATGACGCGGATCTTGCGGACAAAGGGGCTGGTATAGCTGCCGATCAGTTTCATGCTCAGGGCCTCAGTCGCGCCAGGCGCGGGTAATGATGTCGCGGATCATGTGCAGGCGGGCGTGGAAGAAATGGTCGGCGCCCGGCACCACCACGACGGGGATCTCCAGTGGCTCGGCCCAGGCCAGCACATTGGGCAGGGGGACGGTCTCGTCCTTGGAACCATGTATGACGATGGTATCAGGCGCGACGGCGTCGGTCTCGTACTGGCGTGCGCCTTCGACGTGCCCGGCGGCCGTGCCGACCAGTACCAGCCGGTGAACCGGGGCGCCGGCCGTTGCCAGGCGGCTGGCCACGCGGGCCTGCACGAAGGCGCCGAACGAGAAGCCTGCCAGCACCAGCGGCAGATCGCCCCAGCGCTGCAGGGCATAGTCGCGCAGCGTCAGCATGTCGTCGGACTCGCCGCCGCCATTGTCGTGCTCACCGGCGGTCTTGCCCACCCCGCGAAAATTGGGGCGCAGGGCAATGTAGCCCAGATCGCGCAGGGTACGCGCCAGCGTATAGGCGACCTTATTGGTGTTGGCGCCGCCGAACAGCGGGTGCGGATGGCCCACCAGGGCGATGCCGCGCGGGCTGTCCGGTGCGTCGATCAAAGTGTCGATGGCGCCGACCGCGCCATCGACCATAACCTGCTCTGTACTCATATTTTCAAGCGTTCCACGATGCGGCCATGTTGAATGTGCTCGCTGATGATTTCGTCGATATCGGATTCATCGACATAGGTGTACCAGACCCCTTCCGGGTAGACCACCAGGACCGGACCCTCGTCGCAGCGATCCATGCAGCCGGCCTTGTTGATGCGCACCTTGCCTTCGCCCTTCAGGCCGAGCTGGCGGATGCGATCCTTGGCGTAGGCCTGCAGACGGCTGGCGCCATGGTCGTTGCAGCAGGTGTCGCCCGGTTCGCGCTGGTTGCAGCAGAAGAAGACGTGGTGTTTGAAATACGGTTCCATATGGGGATTACTCCGTACAGCCGCCGCGCGACGAAGCTGCAATTATAATCGGCCAGCGTTCGCTACCGTGCGGGGCCGGTCCCGCAATGCGGCCGCTTCCCTGCCGTTCGAGTTTCGACCCTATGCGCATATTGCTGGCCGAAGATGACGGACTGATCGCCGATGGCATCACGCGCGCCCTGCGCGGTGCAGGCTATGCCGTTGACCACGCCGCCAGCGGTTCGGAGGCGGATGCCGCATTGGCCGGCCAGACCTACGATCTGGTGGTGCTGGATCTCACCCTGCCTCGCATGTCGGGCATTGAAGTGCTGACGCGGCTGCGTTCGCGCAAAGTGGCGGTGCCGGTGTTGATTCTGACTGCCCGCGATGCCGTGGAGGATCGCGTCCGCGGCCTCGATGCCGGTGCCGACGACTATCTGACCAAACCCTTTGCTTTGCCCGAGCTGGAAGCCCGTGTGCGCGCGCTCACGCGGCGCGGCACCGGCCAAGGCAAGAGCCTGTCCTTTGGTGCGCTGCGCTATGACCAGGGAGACCGGTCGGTGACGGTGGAGGGGCAGGTGATCGACCTGTCCGCGCGCGAAGTCGGCGTACTTGAGGTGCTGCTGCTGCGCACCGGGCGCCTGGTCAGCAAGGAACACCTCGTCGATCACCTGTGCGGCTGGGGCGAGGAGGTCTCGCTCAACGCGATCGAAGTCTACGTGCATCGCCTGCGCAAGAAACTCGAACCCTACGGGCTGCGTATCGCCACCGTGCGCGGCCTTGGCTACTGTCTCGAAAAACCGGATGCGCCTGCGACGATCGCGCACTCATAGCGCGAAGCCCGACGTCGACGCGCCCGTGCGCCGCCGTTTTTTCGGGCGTGCCACCTATTCGCTGTTCGGCGAAATCCTCGATTGGATGCTGGCCCCGCTGCTGTTTCTGTGGCCCATCTCGATCATCGTCACCTACGACGTTGCCTCGCGCATCGCCGACCAGCCCTATGACAAAGCGCTGGGCGACCAGGTGCGTGCGCTGTCCAGTCAGATCCGCATGCTGCCCGACGGTGGCGTGCGCGTTGATCTGCCGGCTTCCACGCTGCGCATGCTGCGCACCGACACCGAAGACACCGTGTATTTCCAAGTCATATCGCCGCAGGGCGCCCTGTTGGCTGGCGACCCCGAAGTACCGCAGCTGGGCAATGGCGTGCGCATGGCCAGCGCCGACATCCAGTATCGCGATGACACTGTGCAGGGCGATGACATCCGGATCGCCTACATGCCGGTGTTCATCCCCCGGCGCCCCCACGACTATGTGCTGATCCAGGTGGCGGAGACGCGCCACAAGCGCGATGCCTTGTCGTCGCGCATCGTGTCGGGGGTGCTGCTGCCCCAATTCGCCATCATTCCCCTGGCCGTGGTGCTGGTGTGGTTCGGGCTGTCGCGCGGCATCGCGCCGCTCAATCGCCTGCAGGAGAAGATCCGCGAACGGCGGCCGGGCGATCTGTCGCCGGTGGCGACCGACAGCGTGCCCGAAGAGGTCCGCCCGGTGGTGGTGGCCTTCAATGACATGATGGCGCGGCTTGAAGACAACCTGCACGCTCAGCAACGCTTCATTGCCGATGCGGCGCACCAGATGCGTACACCGATCGCCGGTCTCAAGATGCAGATGGAATTGGCGCGACAGGAAGCCCTGCAGACCGACGCCGCCGCATCGGTGCGGCGCTCCATCGAGCAGGCGGAGATCGGCGCCGAGCGCGCCGCCCGCCTCATCAATCAGTTACTCGCGCTGGCCCGGGCCGAAGCCAGCACCGAAAAAGTCCACGTGTTCGAACGTCTTGACTTGAACAATCTGGTGCGCGAGGCCCTGGCTGATTTTGTGCCGATCGCATTGCATCGCGGCATCGACCTCGGCGCCGATCTGGACGACGCACCGGTGATGCTGCAGGGGGCGCCGATACTGTTGTTCGAGCTGGTGAGCAATCTGGTCGACAACGCCATCAAATACACCCCGCGCGGCGGCTGGGTGACCGTCAGCGTGCATGCCGACGATGTCGATTGCATTGCCCGCCTGAGCGTACAGGACAGCGGCCCCGGCATCCCCACGGCCGAGCGCGAGCGCGTGTTCGAACGCTTTTATCGCGTGCTGGGCACGGGAGCCGAAGGCAGCGGCCTCGGCTTGTCCATCGTGGGCGAGATCGCCGATCTGCACGGCGGACAGGTGTTGCTGGGTGAAGGGCCGGATGGCGTGGGCGCGCTGCTCACGGTGATCCTGCCTTGGGTGCCGACGTCGCCCTGATTGAAACGCTCGTTCGACCAAGGGCTGTTGTGCTGCACTGCAATGCCGTTGGCGTAGCAAACGCCCGGCCCCACGTAAGAATTGCGTAAGTCTGTCGTCCTAGTGTGTCGCTGCGCAGGTAGGCCGGCTTGTGCCGGGACTGCCTCGCCCCTGACAACAAGGAGAGAGACATGGCACAAGTAACCACGGCCGGCACCGCGCCACGCGCGGGTATCACGGCCGAAGAGCGGAAGGTCATTTTCGCCTCATCGCTCGGCACGGTATTCGAGTGGTACGACTTCTATCTGTATGGCTCGCTCGCAGCCATCATCGCCAAGCACTTCTTTGCTGGCGTCAATGAAACCACCAGCTTCATCTTTGCCTTGCTCGCCTTTGCTGCCGGTTTTGCCGTGCGGCCTTTCGGCGCCATCGTGTTCGGCCGGCTGGGCGACATGATCGGCCGCAAGTACACCTTCCTGGTGACCATCCTGATCATGGGCCTGTCGACCGCCATCGTCGGCATGTTGCCCACCTACGCCAGCATTGGCGTGGCCGCACCGATCATCCTCATCACGCTCCGCCTGCTGCAAGGTCTGGCGCTGGGCGGGGAGTATGGTGGTGCCGCCACCTATGTGGCCGAACATGCGCCGGACGGCCGGCGCGGCTTCTTCACCAGCTGGATCCAGACCACGGCGACGCTGGGCCTGTTCCTGTCGCTGCTGGTGATCCTGGGCTGCCGCATGGTGCTGTCGCCGGAAGCCTTCGATGCCTGGGGCTGGCGCATTCCGTTCCTGCTGTCGATCGTGCTGCTGGGCATTTCGGTCTACATCCGCATGCAACTGTCCGAATCGCCGGTGTTCCAGCGCATGAAGGCTGAGGGTAAGGCTTCCAAGGCGCCGCTGACGGAATCGTTCGCCCGCTGGGACAACCTCAAGATGGTGATTCTGTCGCTGCTGGGTGGCACCGCCGGCCAGGCAGTGGTGTGGTACACGGGGCAGTTCTACGCGCTGTTCTTCTTGACGCAAACGCTCAAGATCGACGCACAGACGGCCAACCTGCTGATCGCTGGTGCGTTGCTGGCCGGTACGCCGTTCTTCATCTTCTTCGGCTCTCTGTCCGACAAGATCGGCCGCAAGCCGATCATCATGATCGGCTGCCTGGTGGCCGCGGCGACGTACTTCCCGATCTTCAAGGGGCTCACGCACTACGCCAATCCGGCCATGTTCGATGCACAGCGCGATTATCCGGTCGTGGTGGTGGCTGATCCGGCCCAGTGCTCGTTCCAGTTCGACCCGGTGGGCAAGGCCAAATTCGTTACCTCCTGCGACATCGCCAAGAGTGCGCTGGCCAAGCGTGCGATCCCGTACACCAACGAAGTCGCCGCACCGGGCACGGTCACCCAGATCAAGATCGGCGACAAGCTGATGCCCAGCTACGAAGGCACCAGCCTGGCCGCCGCCGATGCCAAGACCCAGGGCGACGCCTTCAACAAGGCGCTGGCCGGCAACCTCAAGGAGGCGGGCTATCCGGAAAAGGCTGATCCGGCACGCATGAACAAGGGCATGGTGTGGCTGCTGCTGACGCTCCTGGTGCTCTACGTGACCATGGTGTACGGCCCGATCGCCGCCTGGCTGGTGGAGCTGTTCCCGGCGCGCATCCGCTACACCTCGATGTCGCTGCCGTATCACATCGGCAACGGCTGGTTCGGCGGCTTCCTGCCGACGACCGCTTTTGCCATGGTGGCCGCCACGGGCGATATCTACTACGGTCTGTGGTATCCCATCGTCGTGGCGGTCGTGACCGCGGTGATCGGCATCTTCTTCTTGCCGGAAACCAAGGATCGCGACATCCACCACGCCTAGCGCGGGACGCGCGTCTGCTCACAAACCCCGGCTGCGGCCGGGGTTTGTTCATGAGTGAGCGCGCCCAGGCGCGGCACGATTGCAGATTTTGGCGGCAGGTGGCTTGCATTTCCGAAAACCTGTCGCTACAATGCGCCCTCTCTTTGGCCTGGTAGCTCAGTTGGTAGAGCAGCGGATTGAAAATCCGCGTGTCGGTGG
>JASGFB010000023.1:0-43619 GCA_047605765.1 Rhodocyclaceae bacterium | reverse complement strand
GAAGAACATTCGCACAAGAGACCTGGGGGCGACGACGTGCCGCCGCCTCCGCCGCCGGCCAAGTAAGGCCGTCGGTCCGCCGTCGCCGCGTCCCCCCGCGCGGCGTACCGGCGACGACAGGGGCGGTGTGTATCGGACCTTCCCTGCCGCACGTGTTTCACAGTTTCTCTCCGCTTGTCGCCGCGTTTCGTCCCCCCAGACGACGCGGCGTCTTTTTTTGCCCGTTGCTGACGCGACCGGCCGAAGCGCTCAACCGCGCTCCGCTACAATCGCCGCCTGAACCGTTCCCGGAATTGCGAATCGAAGGAATCGCCGCGCACGCGCGCAGCTTTTCTTCTCCAATCGACCATGATCAATAAATTCTCCAACCGGTTTCTTTTCCTCGGCGTCTTTTTCGTCTGCGCGGCCCTGCTGGCCATCGCCTTCTATCTCCAGCTCTACAAGGGGATCGAGCCGTGCCCGATGTGCATCCTGCAACGCTACGGCCTGGTCGCCTGCGGCCTGGTGGCGCTCGTCGCAGGCCTGCACAATCCGCAACCGCGCGGCCTAGGTCCGCGCATATATGGCCTGCTGGTGGTCGTCGGCGCCGTGGCGGCCGGTGGCGTATCGGCACGCCAGACCTGGCTGCAGCACAATCCGCCGTCGGTCTCCACCTGCGGCCCGGGGCTGGAATACATGGTGAGCCGCTTCCCGCTGGGCGACGTGCTGCCGCGCGTGTTCCAGGGTGCCGGCGATTGCTCGGTGGTGGACTGGACCATGTTCGGCCTGTCGCTGGCCGAATGGGGGCTCGTGACCTTCACCGGCCTGGCGCTGTTCGGCCTCTACCAGATGTTCCGCAAGCGTCGCTGAGGCGGTTGGCGCAGCGCCAGCGTGGCCGGCTTCTTGCGTCGGCCACGATGCCGTCCGGGTATCGGCGAGCAGATCGATTTCATCATGCGAAATCCGTTTCTATCGAGTAAGATGGGCTTATGGGAAATTTCCATACCCAAACTTCTAGCGAAGCTGCCGATAGCAAGGAAGGACGTAGCTCGATCCAGGTCATCGACCGCATGATGAACCTGATCGACGCGCTCTCCGGGCACGCCGATCCGGTGTCACTCAAGCAGTTGGCGCTCGACACCGAGCTGCATCCGTCTACGGCGCACCGCATTCTGGCGGCCATGTGCGCGCGGGGTTTCGTTGCGCGCACCGATGGTGGCAACTATCGTCTTGGCATCCGCCTGCTGGAACTGGGCAACCTGGTCAAATCACGCATCTCGGTACGCGACGTCGCCATGCCGGCCATGCTGCGTCTGCACGCCAGCACCGGCGAGAGCGTGAACCTCGGCATGCGCGCCGATGACGAAATCATCTACGTCGAGCGCACCTCCAGCGGCCGCTCGGCGGTGCGTGTGGTGCACATCGTCGGCGGCCGTGCCCCGCTGCACACCACCGCCACCGGCAAACTGTTCCTGGCCGAAGAAAGCGCCGCCGCCTTGCGCGCCTATGCGCATCGCACCGGTCTGCCGCCCAACACGCCGGCATCGATCACCCAACTGAGCGCGCTCGAACACGAGTTGGAGCGCGTGCGCCGCCATCAACTGGCCTACGACATGGAAGAAGTCGAGCTGGGCGTGCGCTGCATCGCCGCCGGTATCCGCGACGACGGCGGCCGCCTGGTGGCCGGTCTGTCGCTGTCCACCCCCACCGAACGTTTCAACCCCGATTGGGCCAGTGTGGTGCGCGACACCGCACTCGACATCTCGCGCGCCCTGGGCTACATCGGCCCGGCACCACGCTGACTGCGTTCGACGGCACCTCACCATGACAAAGGCCACCCGCGGGTGGCCTTTGTCATGGTGGTGTTCGAGTCGTTCAGTTGGTCGAACCGGTGACCGCCGACAGCGTGGCCACGTGGGCTTGCGAGTTCAATGCGGTTTCAACCCACTTGCGGATACGGTTGGCATCGCTCAGGCGCGTGGCGCTGCCGGCGGCATCCAGCAGCACGATCGCCACCGGCTTGTTGCCGAACCAGGCCTGCATGACCAGGCACTTGCCCGATTCATTGATGAAGCCGGTCTTCGACAGGCCGATCTGCCAGTCGCTACCGGCATTGCGCACCAGCGCGTTGGTGTTGTGGAACATGCGCGGGCGGCCGTTGAGCCGGACCTGATGTTCGGTCGAGGTGGAAAATTCGCGGATCAGCGGATAGCGCGCTGCGGTGGCCACGATGGTTGCCAGATCGCGCGCCGAGGACACGTTGTTCTTGTTGAGGCCGATGCTGTCTTCGAAGTGCGTCTCACGCAGACCGAGCACGCGCGCCTTCTGGTTCATGGCGTCGATAAAGGCGGCATGGCCGCCCGGGTAATAGCGCGACAGCGCCGAGGCGGCACGGTTTTCCGACGCCATCAGCGCCAGGCGCAGCATGTCGTCGCGCGTCAGCACGGTGCCTACCGGCAGGTGCGAGCTGGTGTTCTTCAGGCGATCGACGTCGTCTTCGCTGATCTGCATCAGCTCATTGAGGTCGAGGTGGGCGTCAAGCACCACCATGGCGGTCATCAGCTTGGAGATCGATGCGATGGGCAGCGAAGTCTGGGAGTTCTTTTCCAGCAGCACACGACCGCTATCGATGTCCTGCACCATGAAAGCGGCCGAGCGGATCAGCGGGTTGCCGTCCTTGTCGAGGTCGCGCTCGATGCGCGAAGCGATTTTCTTGGGCTGGACGGTGCTGGGGCGGATCGAAACCTGAACCGGCTGGGCCTTGGTTTTCTTGCCGGCGCTCTTGGCGCGTGTGGGCGCCTTGGCGGCAGCCCTTTGCGATTTCACGGATTTGCTGGCAGCCGGCTTTGATTTTTCAGCGCTTTTCTTGGTTTGGCTCGTCGCCGCCTGAGCAGATACGCCGCCGAAGCTGAGCGAGAGGCAGACGAGTGAAAGCGCGAAAAATGAACCGGAACGCATGAGCAAACTTCCTTTAAACCTTGGCAAGCAGTCGGAATTGTAGCAATCCCCATAAAGAATTAAAGGGATAGCCGCGATTCTTAAGGGAATTTATGAAGTTCAGACCCACGCTCGCGCGGATCGCGACCGATCTCAGATGCAGTCGGAGCAATGCGGCACAAGCGATCTGGAATCCCCCGCGAGCCTCAGAACCGGAACATTCTTGTAATCGTCCTGCCGCGCGCTGCGTGAGTATAAGGTGAGCACAACGGCAAATCAGTCAAAATCTTCAACGTCACCGACCGCAGGCCGTTCCACGCGGCAGAACGGCACCCGAGTTTTCACATCGGCACAGATGTGCCGGCGGCGGGTGCCGTCTGGCTGCCTGGAGCCCGCTGACGGCCCCGCCCCCCCCTATTGCCCGCCGCCATCGGCCAGACGTTCGGCCTGGCCAGCTTCGACCACCGTCAGGGCTGTCATGTTGACGATGCGCCGCACCGTCGCGGTCGGCGTCAGGATGTGCACCGGCTTGGCCGAGCCGAGCAGGATCGGGCCGATGGTCATGCCCTCGCCCGCCGCCGTCTTGAGCAGATTGAAGGCGATGTTGGCCGCATCCAGGGTCGGGAAGATCAGCAGATTGGCGTCATCGCGCATGCGCGCGTTGGGAAACACCTGCAAGCGGATGCTGTGGTCGAGCGCGGCATCGCCGTGCATCTCGCCCTCGACTTCAAGATCGGGGCGCCGCTCATGCAGCAGTTCGAGCGCACGGCGCATCTTGATGGAGGTGGGCGAATCATCGGTGCCGAAACTCGAATGCGACAGCAGCGCGACCTTCGGCGTCACCCCGAAGCGGCACAGCTCCTGCGCGGCCAGGCAGGTCATTTCGAAGATCTGCTCGGCCGTGGGGTCTTGATTGACGTAGGTATCGCACAGCGCGATGGTGCGATTGTCCAGCACCAGGATGTTCATCGCGTAGCAGTGATCGACCCCCTCCTTGCGGCCCAGCACCGTCTCGATGAACTTGAGGTGGTGATGGTGCATGCCGTAGGTGCCGCAGATCAGCCCATCGGCGTAGCCGAACTTGAGCAGCAGCGTACCGATCAGGGTGGTGCGGCGGCGCACCTCACGCTTGGCGTATTCGACCGACACGCCACGGCGTTCCATCAGCGTGTGATAGTCCATCCACAGTTCGCGATAGCGCGGGTCGGAATCCTGGTTGACCAGTTCGAAATCGACATCGGGGCGGATGCGCAGGCCGAAGCGTTCGATGTACATGCGGATCACGTCGGGCCGGCCGATCAGCATCGGCCAGGCCAGCTTTTCGTCCACCACCGTCTGCACGGCGCGCAACACCCGCTCCGATTCGCCTTCGGCGAACACGATGCGCTTGGGCGCGGCCTTGGCAGCTGCGAACACCGGCTTCATCAGCAGCCCGGATTGCCACACGAAATTGTTCAGGCTCTGGCGATAGGCTTCCCAGTCTTCGATGGGGCGCGTGGCGACCCCCGAGGCCACGGCGGCCTCCGCCACGGCCGGCGCGATCTTGACGATCAGGCGCGGATCGAAAGGCTTGGGAATGATGTACTCGGGCCCGAAGCCGCTGACCTGCTCGCCATAGGCCGCCGCCACCACTTCGGACTGCTCGACGCGCGCCAGGTCGGCGATGGCGCGCACGGCGGCCAGCTTCATCTCGTCGTTGATGGTGGTGGCCCCCACGTCCAGCGCCCCACGGAAGATGAACGGGAAGCACAGCACGTTGTTCACCTGGTTCGGATAGTCCGACCGTCCGGTGGCGATGATGGCGTCCTGGCGCACCGCGAGTACTTCGTCGGGCAGGATTTCGGGAGTCGGATTGGCCAGGGCCAGGATCAGCGGATTGGGCGCCATGCGCGCCACCGCTTCGCGCTTGAGGACGCCGGCGGCCGACAGGCCGAGGAATACGTCGGCGTTGTCGATGACCTCTTCCAGCGTGCGCGCCGAGGTCTTTTTGGCATAGCGCGCCTTGATCGGGTCCATCTCTTCGGTGCGGCCCTCATAGACCACGCCTTTGATGTCGGTGACCCAGATGTTTTCCACCGGCACGCCCAGCATCACCAGTAGATCGAGACAGGCCAGCGCGGCCGCCCCGGCACCGGAAGTCACCAGCTTGACCTTGTTGAGCGGCTTGCCCTGCTCGAAGAGCCCGTTGAGGACCGCCGCCCCCACCACGATGGCGGTGCCGTGCTGGTCGTCGTGGAAGACCGGGATCTTCATGCGTTCGCGCAGCTTGCGCTCGATGTAGAAGCACTCCGGCGCCTTGATGTCTTCGAGGTTGATGCCACCGAAGGTCGGCTCCAGCGCCGCGATCATATCGATCAGCTTGTCCGGATCGCGCTCCGCCAGTTCGAGGTCGAAGACATCGATGCCGGCGAACTTCTTGAACAGTACGCCCTTGCCTTCCATCACCGGCTTGGCCGCCAGCGGCCCGATGGCCCCCAGCCCGAGCACGGCGGTGCCGTTGGTGACCACGCCGATCAGATTGCCGCGCGAGGTGTAGCGGCTGGCGCAGGCGGGATCGTCGACGATGGCGTCGCAGGCGGCGGCGACACCGGGCGAATAGGCCAGCGACAGATCACGCTGATTGATGAGGGCTTTGGTCGGCGTGACGGAGATCTTGCCGGGACGGGGAAACGCGTGGTATTCCAGCGCGGCTGCGCGGATAGTCTCGTCCATGTTATGGGGCCTTTTCTGTTGGTGTGCGCATTCTTCATGATGGCACGCCACGCGAGTACCCGTGTTTTCCGCAGGTCGCCCCGGCGGCGTACCAGGGGCGGACCGGCGCGCCGCCCGCCCCTAGCGCGATCAGTTGCCTGGCAAGAACGGGCGGCCCAGCGAGGCCGGCAGGTTCAGTTGCAGCAGGCGGCGGTCGCGCGAAATCAATACCAGTACGAGGATGGTGGCGGCATACGGCAGCGCCGACAGGATCTGCGACGGCACGGCGATGCCCAGGCCCTGGGCATGGAATTGCAAAATCGTCACCCCGCCGAACAGATACGCGCCCAGCATCAGGCGCTCGGGCTTCCAGGTGGCGAATACCACCAGCGCCACCGCGATCCAGCCGCGCCCGGCCACCATGTTCTGTACCCACATCGGCGTGTAGACCGTCGACAGATAAGCGCCGCCGATACCGGCCATGGCGCCACCGAACATGACCGCCCCGTAGCGCAGGGCGATCACCTTGTAGCCCAGGGCATGCGCGGATTCGGGCGATTCACCCACTGCGCGCAGCAGCAGGCCCAGACGCGTGCGCGACAGCACCCACCAGACCAGCCCGAAGGCGATCCACGACAGATACACCACCGGATCCTGGTGGAAGAAGATCGGGCCGATGACCGGAATGTCTGACAGCAAGGGAATGGTCAGCGGCTTGAGGCCAGGCAGGCTGAAACTCACATAGTGCTGGCCGATGAACGACGACAGGCCGATGCCGAAGATGGTCAGTGCCAGCCCCGCCGCCGCCTGATTGCCGATCAGCGACAGCGACAGCACGGCGAACAGCAGCGAAGCCAGCATACCGGCGATAGCGCCGGCGCCCAGGCCGATGAAGGCGCCCAAGCCGGTGTCGGCGGCGGCCGCGAAACCGGCGATGGCGCCGATCAGCATCATGCCTTCCACGCCCAGGTTGATGACGCCGGTGCGCTCTGTCACGAGTTCGCCCAGGCCGGCGAAGACCAGCGGCACGGCGGCGCCGAGGGTGCCGGCCAGAATGGGTACGAGATGTTCGATCATCGATGATCCTTCACTGCGGGGGTCACGGCCGCCGCGCGCGCGCCGGCACAATTGTCTGTCATGGGCCTCGTCAGGCGGCGACCGGCGCAATCCTGGCGCGGCGCTTGAGGCGGTAGTCGACGAACACGTCGGTGCCCAGCAGGAAGAACAGCAGCATCCCCTGGAACAAACCGGTAATGGCCGAAGGCAGTTGCAGCGACACCTGCGCCGATTCGCCGCCGATGTAGATCAGCGCCATCAGCAGGCCCGACAGCACGATCCCAAACGCATGAAGGCGGCCAAGGTAGGCCACGATGATGGCGGCAAAGCCGTAGCCCGGAGAGATGTTGAGGTTCAACTGTCCCACCGGCCCCGCCACTTCGCCGACACCGGCGATGCCGGCCACCACGCCCGAAATGGTCAGGCTGAACCAGATGGTACGGTTGCTCGAAAAACCGGCGTAGCGCGCGGCCGCCGGCGCCTGCCCTCCCACCGACAACTGGAAGGCCAGGAAGCTCTTGGACACGAACAGCCAGAACGCCACCACCGCGAACAGCGTGATGAACACCGAGGTATTCACGCGCATGCCCTCCATCAGCGGCGCGAACAAGGCCGCATCAGCGAACATGATCGACTGCGGAAAGTTCATGCCGCCCGGATCACGCCACGGCCCGTTGACGAGGTAAGACAGCGTGAACGACGCGATGTAGGTGAGCATCAGCGTGGTGAGCGTCTCCTCGGCGCGAAAGGCGGTCTTGAGCCACGCCGCCAGGGCCCCCCAGAGGCCGCCTCCGACAGCGCCGCCCACGACCATCGCCGGCAGCACCCACCAGGCGTCGATGCCGTCCAGCGCAATGGCGATGCCGCCGCCAAAGATGGCGCCCATGATGAGCTGGCCTTCGGCGCCGATGTTGTAGATGCGCGCCCGAAAGCCGATGGCCAGGCCCTGGGCAATGAGGATCAGCGGGCACGCCTTGACGAGCAGTTCGCTCCAACCGTAGTTGGTCAGCATGGGTTCGATGAAGAACACATGAAAGGCCTGCCACGGGTTCTTGCCCAAGGCCGAGAACAGGATCGACCCTGTCACCAGGGTCAGCACGATGGCGATCAGCGGCGAGAGCAGGCGCATGAGGCCCGAGGGATTGACGCGCGGTTCAAGCAGCGACATCGAGGGATTCCTGTGTGGCGGGTTCGACGGCAAGACCTGCCATCTGGATGCCGATGCGCTCGGCATTGGTTTGACTGGTGGGCACGGCCTCGGACAGGCGCCCGCCCGCCAGCACGGCGATGCGGTCGGATATCTCGAACAGCTCGGCGAGCTCTTCCGAGATCACCAGGATCGCCACCCCGGTGCGCGACAGATCGAGCAGGGTCTGGCGCAGGAAGGCCGATGCCCCGACGTCCACGCCCCAGGTCGGCTGCGCCACCACCATGACACGCGGATTCTGTGCGATCTCGCGGCCGACGATGAACTTCTGCAGATTGCCGCCGGACAGACTGCGAGCGGCCGCCTCGTCACCGCCACAGCGCACGTCGAAGCGTTCGATGCAGCGGCGGGCAAACTCACGCGCGGCGCCGAAACGCAGGAAGCCGAAGCGTTTGAGCCCTTGCCGATGAGCCGTCAGGATGCCGTTGTCGGACAGCGACATCGGCGGCACCGCGCCACGCCCGAGGCGCTCTTCCGGTACGAACGAAAACCCCATGTCGCGGCGCTTGCCAGCGTTCAGGTCACCCGCCGGCTGCCCGGCGATGCGGATCGTCTCGGCGGCCACGGTCTTCTCGCCCGACAGCGCCGACAGCAGTTCCGCCTGCCCGTTGCCCGAAATACCGGCGATGCCCACGATCTCGCCACTGCGCACGGTGACGCCGATATCCACCAGCGAAGTGCCGAATGGATCGTCCGACTTCAACGACAGGCCATGCACCTCCAGCATCGGCGTCTGCTGGCCGTCGTAGGCGGGGGCCTCGCACACCGGCAGATCGCGGCCGATCATCATGCGCGCCAGGCTGGCGGTGGTTTCTTCCGAAGGCACCGCCTCGCCCGTGACCTTGCCGCCACGCATGACGGTGGCCTTGTGGCAAAGCTCCTGGATTTCGTGCAGCTTGTGGCTGATGTAGAGGATCGACACGCCTTCGCTCGACAGACGGCGCAGCGTATCGAAGAGTTTGAGCACCGCCTGCGGCGTCAGCACCGAGGTCGGTTCATCGAGGATCAGCAACTGCGGTGACTGCAGCAGGCAACGCACGATCTCGACGCGCTGGCGCTCGCCCACCGACAGGCTGTGCACCAGGCGATGCGGGTCGAGCGGCAGGCCGTAGCGTTCGGAGACCTCTTTGACGCGGGCGGCCAGCGCCGTCAGATCGTATTTGCCTTCGAGCGCGAGGGCGATGTTCTCCACCACCGACAGCGTCTCGAACAGCGAGAAATGCTGGAACACCATGCCGATGCCCAGGCGGCGCGCCTCGGCCGGGCTGGCGACCGAGACCTGGCGGCCGTTCCAGGTGATTTCACCGGCGTCCGCTTGGACCGCTCCGTAAATTACCTTCATCAAGGTGCTCTTGCCGGCACCGTTTTCGCCGAGCACGGCGTGTATTTCGCCAGGCATCACCTTGAGGCTGACGTCGTCATTGGCCACGACGCTCGGGTAGCGCTTGGTGATGTGCAGCAGTTCCAATCGGGGAACGCTCATGCAATGTCCTCTAGTTCCGTTGCCGCGCCAGGCTCGTGTCCTGCGCGCGAGTGTTGCGTGACGGCGGCGGCGCCCCTCGGCCAGGCGTTGCAGCGAAGCCGTCGTCGTAAATCGTTGCCGTGCGACAGCGGCGCCCGATGGGCGGCATTCAGTCCCGCTGATCGACGAAGCGCGCACCGTAGGCGATCCCCGCCACGCCCTGCACCGCCGCGCGGGCTTCCCGCACTTGCAAGAGCTGGGCCACCACGGCCACCGCGATCATCGCCGGAGCTTTGCCGCGAATGCCGGGGATGCCGATCGGGCAGGTCATGTCGGCCATGCGCGCGGCGTCGATGCCGCGCTCGGCGAGCTTGTGCTCGAACGACATGCGCTTGGAACGCGAGCCGATCAGGCCGAAGTAGGCGAAGTCATGTCGCCGCAGGATGCGCTCCGATAGTGCAAGGTCCAGTGCATGACTGTGCGTAAGCACCAAAAAGTAGCATCCGGCCGGCGCCTCATCGATCTCGCATTCCGGCGTATCGGTGGCCGCGATGGTAACTCGCCCCGGCGGCGTGGCCGGGAACATATCTTCGCGTGAGTCGACCCATGTCACCGCGGCTTCCAGCGGCGCCAGGGCGCGCACGATGGCCTCCCCCACATGGCCTGCACCAAAAAGATGCACAGCAAAGGGTTCGTCGGCGATTTCCTGCACGAACGCCCAGTGCTCGTGTTCAAAGGCCGCACGAGCCAGATCGTTCTGCCCATGCTGCACGGTCAGGCGCCAATCCGAACCGGCCATGTCGGCACATGCCGTGCGCACCAGGCGCGAGCCGCTGTGCAGGGCATCGATGCGCGCCTGCCAATGCGCCGCCTGGCTCGCTTCGATGCGTTCGAACAGCAGCCACACGACACCGCCGCAACACTGGCCCAGGCTGGCGCCGAGAGCGAAACGCCGCAGGCTTTGCGCGGCACCGTCGCGCAGCATGTCGCGCGCACATTGCGTGGCCTGCCATTCGAGGTGGCCACCACCAATGGTGTCGGTGGTGCGCTGCGCCCCCACCAGCATCGAGGCCCCCGCTTCGCGCGGCGTCGAGCCATCGGTGCGGATCACCGTCATGAGCACCACCGCGGGTTCGCGGCGCAGCCAGTCCGGCAGAGCGCGCAGCCAGTTGGGAATCATCTCTTTCCCTCCAGCGGCGTGCCGCGCCCGGTGGCGATGGCACGCAGGATGGCTTCGGGCGTGGCCGGGGCATCCACACGCAGGGGTGCGCCGGCCGGAATGGCGGCTTCGACTGCCGCGCGGATGGCGAAGAACACCGAGAACGGCAGCATCAAGGGGGGCTCGCCCACCGCTTTGGACTTGTGGATGCTGTCTTCGACGTTGGCGTTGTCGAACAGCTTGACGTTGAACACCGGCGGACAGTCGGAGGCGGCCGGGATCTTGTAGGTGGACGGAGCGTGGGTCATCAGCTTGCCGTCCTCGCGCCACCACAGCTCTTCGCTGGTCAGCCAGCCCATGCCCTGCACGAAACCACCTTCGATCTGGCCGATGTCGAGCGCCGGATTGATCGAACGGCCGACGTCATGCAGAACATCCACGCGCAGCACGCGCGATTCGCCGGTCAGCGTATCGATGGCGACTTCCGACACCGCCGCGCCATACGAAAAGTAAAAGAACGGCCGCCCCTGCATGGTCTTGGCGTCGTAATGGATCTTGGGCGTCTTGTAGAAGCCCGCCTCCCACAGCTTGATGCGCGCGCGATACGCCTCCAGCACCAGCGTGGCGAAGGGCGTCTCGCTGCCGGCCAGGTGGACGCGGCCATCCTTGAAGGTCACGGTATCGGGCGACACGTTGTACAGCGCGCCCGCGAAAGCAGCCAGGCGATCACGGATGGCAACGGCCGCGATGCGCGCCGCCATGCCATTGAGGTCGGTACCGCTGGAGGCCGCCGTGGCCGAAGTATTGGGCACCCGCGTGGTATCGGTGGCCGACATGCGCACGTCGTCGAGCGGCAGGCCGAACACTTCGGCGACGATCTGGCGGATCTTGGTGTACAGGCCCTGCCCCATCTCCGTACCGCCCTGGCTGACCAGCACGGTGCCGTCGTTATAGACATGCACCAGGGCGCCGGCCTGGTTGAACAGGGTGGCGGTGAACGAGATGCCGAACTTGATCGGCGTAAGCGCAATGCCGCGCTTGACGATGCGGCTGCCTGCATTGAAGGCGTCGATGGCGGTGCGGCGCGCGGCGTAGTCGGCGTCCTCGGCCAGTTGCCGCATGAGCGGATGCAGGACGTTGTCCTCCACCTTCATGCCGTACGGCGTCATGACGCGCTCGTCGCTGGCCGAATCACCGTACAGATTAAGCAGGCGCACCTCGAAGGGGTCGAGCCCGAGATGGCGCGCGATGTCTTCGATGACGTTCTCGACGGCGAAGATGCCCTGCGGCCCGCCGAAGCCACGAAACGCGGTGTTCGAGACGGTGTGGGTCTTCAGGCGCAGGCTGCGGATCGCCACGGCGTCCAGATAATAGGCGTTGTCGCAGTGGAAGATGGCGCGGTCGTTCACCGGCGCCGACAGGTCGGCCGAATAGCCGCAGCGCGAAGCCAGCTCATATTTGACGCCGAGGATCATGCCGCGCGCATCGAAGCCGACTTCATAGCGGATGGCGAAATCATGCCGCTTGCCGGTGATGGTCATGTCGTCGTCGCGGTCGAGGCGGAACTTGACCGGCTTGCCCGTCTTCCAGGCCAGCAACGCCGCCACGCAGGCGGTGTGCTGCGATTGCGACTCCTTGCCGCCGAAGCCCCCGCCCATGCGCCGGCAGGTCACCTGCACCTGGTTCACCGGCCAGCCCAGCGCGGCCGCCACCAGATGCTGCATTTCGGTGGGGTGCTGCGTCGAGCAATAGACCTGCATCGTCCGGTCTTCACCGGGGATGGCATAGGCGATCTGCCCTTCGAGATAAAAGTGCTCCTGCCCGCCAAGGTAGACCTCACCCTTGAGCCGGTGGGGCGCCGCCGCCAGGGCGGCATTGGCGTTGCCCCGCTCCACCTCGACGGTGGGCAGCACGAAGGAATCGGCCTGCATGGCCGCCTCCACCGTCAACAAGGCAGGCAATTGCTCGTAGTCGACGCGGGCGGCACCGGCCGCGCGCCGCGCCAGATCGTGCGAGGTGGCTGCCACCGCCAGCAGCGGCTGGCCATAGAACTGCGCCTTGTCAGCCAGGATCGGCTCATCGTGCGCATGCGCGGCGCTGCAATCGTTGTGGCCGGGCACCTCGGCGCCGCTCATGATGGCGACCACGCCGGGTTGCGCGCGCAGATGGTCCACATCGATGCTGCGCACCCGTCCATGGGCAACGTCGGCCAACACCAACGCCGCGTGCAGCGTGCCGGCCAGTTCCGGCATATCGTCGGTGTACGCCGCCGCGCCGGTCACGTGCAGGTGGGCACTCTCGTGCTTGTACGACTGGCCGACCACGGCCAGCGGCTCGGGCGCCGCTTCGAAGACGATCTGTTCGGGGTGATTCATCGTTATTCCTATGGAGCGCGGCCTGCGCCGCGCTACTGCGCTAAGCGGCCACCACGTCTTCGATGCGCACCGGGCCGCCGCCTTGGGCTTCCGCCCACAAGCGTTCAAGCAAGTTTGCGGCCACCGCAGCGCGATACTGCGAAGTGGCGCGCATGTCCGACAGCGGCGCGAAATCCTGCGCCAGCGCCGCCTGGGCGGCACGCAGCGTGGTCTCGTCCAACGCGTGCCCGTGCAACGCCGCTTCGGTCAGTGGCGCCCGCTTCGGCGTTGCCGCCACGCCGCCGAACGCCACCCGTGCAGCGGCGATGCGCCCGTCTTCGATGCGCCACGCGAAGGCGCCGCAGACGGCGGAGATATCCTGGTCAGCGCGCTTGGACACCTTCCATATGCGAAACAGGCGCCCATCGTCGGCAGGACGACGGGGAATGCGCAGGGCACGCACGAACTCGCCGGGCGCCAGCGCCGTGCGGCGGTACGCCAGGTAGTAGTCTTCGAGGGCCATCTCGCGCACCACGCCTTCGCGCTGCAACACGATGCGCGCGCCCAGTGCGATCAGGCCCGGCATCGAATCGCCGATGGGGGAGCCGTTGGCCACGTTGCCGCCCAGCGTGCCGGCATTGCGCACCGGCATCGAAGCAAAGCGGCGCGCCAGCTCGGCCCAGCGGGGTTCGTCATCGACCAGCGCGGCAAAGGCGTCGGTCAGGCTGACCGCAGCCCCGATTTCGAGCCACTCGTCCGTCACCGCAACGGTCTTCAGTTCGGCCACGTTGCCCGTGTAGATCATGTCGGGCAAGGTGCGCAGCTGTTTGGTGACCCACAGCCCGACATCGGTCGAACCGGCCAGGATGGTGGCCTCGGGATAATCGGCGCGCAGACGGGCAAAGGCGGCCACGTCGCGCGGCGCCCAGAAGCGTTGTCCGTGTGATTCATAGGCCAGCGCCGGGGCGGCCTGGAGCGCGCGCAGCGCGGTGCCCACGCAGGGGCGGTCGAGGGTGGCGCGCGGCAGATCGTAGGCCGCGGCGGCGGCGTCGAAAATCGGCCGGTACCCGGTGCAGCGGCACAGGTTGCCCGACAAGGTGTCGGCAACGGCCTCGCGCGGGGGGCACTGCGGCGAATTCTCGTACATCGCCCACAGGCTCATCACGAAACCCGGCGTGCAGAAGCCACATTGCGAGCCATGCTTGTCGACCATGGCCTGCTGCACGGGGTGCAGCGCACCGGTGTCCTTGCGCGCCAGATCCTCCACTGTGAACAAGGCCTTGCCGTCGAGCGTGGGCAGAAACTGAATGCAGGCGTTCACGGCGCGCAGTTGCAATTGACCGTCGACCAGCTCGCCCAACACCACCGTGCAGGCGCCGCAATCACCTTCGGCGCAGCCTTCCTTGGTGCCGCATTCGTGCAGGTCTTCACGCAGGTATTGCAGGACGGTGCGGGTCGGCGACACGCCGCTGACATGGCGCACAGCGCCACGGAAGTAGAACTGGATCGGCCGCACCAGGGCGGCGCTCTCTGTGTTGGGGTTCATGATTCGACCCTGTCGGGTACGCGGCAGCCCAAGGCTACCGTCTGTTTATTGATTGAAATCATGAACACATTATTGCGCAGCCGCCAGTGGGATGTTCGCCCGGGGGACGGATACCGAACATAGCGGAATCTGCATGTGACACCGCCGGCAGGCCCCGCGCACTGGGCCTGCCGGCGGGGGTGTTCAGCGCGCCTGGGTGGCCGGCTGGCCCGTCAGGTTGGCCGGCGCATCGCGCAGGATGTGCCACACGCAGATGGCGGCCAGTACGTCGAAACAAGCCAATACGGCAAACAGCGGCGAAAAGCCGATCTTGTCGGCCAGTGCCCCCACTACCAGCGCGAACAAGGTGCTGGCAGTCCATGCCGCCATGCCCGTCAGACCATTGGCGGTGGCGACTTCGTTCTTGCCGAACACATCTGCCGACAAGGTGATCAGCGCCCCGGACAACGACTGGTGCGCAAAGCCGCCGATGCACAACATGGCAATGGCTACGTAGGGGCTCGTAAACAAGCCGATGATGCCAGGCCCGATCATCAGAATGCCGCCCAGCACCACCACCAGCTTGCGCGACACGATCAGCGTGACGCCGAAGTGCTTCTGGAAGAACGGGGGCATGTAGCCGCCGATGACGCAGCCGAGATCGGCAAAGAGCATCGGCATCCACGCGAAGAGTGCGATCTGCTTGAGGTCGAAGCCATAGACCTGGTGCATGAACAGTGGAATCCAGGCGTTGAAGGTGCCCCACGCCGGTTCGGCCAGGAAGCGCGGCAGGGCAATGCCCCAGAACTGGCGATTGGCCAGGATCTGCTTCACCGTGGCCTTGCCGGCGTGATCGTCCTTGAGGCGTGCTTCCTGCCCGTTGAGGATGTAGTCGCGTTCTTCATCGCTGAGCAACGGGTGCTGCTTGGGGTTGCGGTAGAAAAGGATCCACGCCGTGGCCCACACGACGCTGAGTGCCCCGCAGATGATGAAGGCCATCTGCCAGCTGTGCCACAGGATCGCCCACACCACCAGAGGCGGCGCCACCATGGCGCCGATCGACGAACCCACGTTGAACCAGCCGACCGCTTCGGAGCGCTCCTTGGCCGGAAACCACTCGGAGGTGGCCTTCAGGCCGGCCGGGATCATGGCCGCCTCGGCCGCGCCGACGGCGCCGCGCGCAATGGCCAGCCCCTGCCAACTGGTGGCGAAGGCGGTGGAAATACAGAACACCGACCACAGGACGGCAAACACCGTGTAGCCGAGCTTGGTACCCAACAGGTCGAGCACATAGCCGGCGATGGGCTGCATGAGGGTGTAGCACGCGGAATAGGCGGCCACGATGTAGCTGTACTGCTCGGTGGTCATGTCGAGCGCGCGCTCGAGTTCGGGCACGGCCACCGCAATGGAGTTGCGGGTCAGGTAACCCAGCACGGTGCCGAGCGTCACCAGCCCGATCATGTACCAGCGCAGCCCCTTTATTTTTCTCATCGGCGCAGTCCTATGCGGGATCGCTGCGCAATGCAGCGTACGCATTCAACATAGCCGACGAATGCGAGAAAGCGAGCCCCCTTTCGTCCACTGAATAACGCCACGCACCTTCACGGCGATATACACATTGCATAACACCGCAAGACTGGCGCCGATCTTACAAATTACGGAAAAACAGGACAAACGGGATAACCGTGATGGCAAACGCGTAAATCAGCCATTCGGCGTTGTAGCGGGCGAGATGCCCGGTGAAATGCAGGACCAGCACCGCCAGTGCAGTGAGGTAGTACAGCATGAAAAGCATGTCCCCTCCCCGGCCGGTAGCCACTGTTGTTGCTTCGATGCACTGGGCGCCATGCGGGGCATGGCGCCGGTCACCGCGCGACAGGTCAGTTTTCGACGTGGCGCAGCGAAAAATCCACCGACTGCACATCCTTGGTCAGCGTGCCGATCGAAATGCGATCGACGCCCGCCTCGGCGATCTCGCGCACGCGCTCGATGCTGATCCCGCCCGAGGCTTCCAACTCGGCACGGCCGGCGGTCAGTTGCACCGCATCGGCCATCTGGGCGACCGACATGTTGTCAAGCAGCACCATCGTCGCGCCGCAATCGAGGGCTTCGCGCAGCTGGTCGAGCGTTTCGACTTCGATTTCGACGAAGGCATGCGCCGGCGCGATGGCCTGGGCCTTTTCCAGTGCCGGCCGGATGCCGCCAGCGGCGATGATGTGGTTTTCCTTGATCAGGATGCCGTCATACAGGCCGATGCGGTGGTTGAGACCACCGCCGGCGCGCACCGCATACTTTTGCGCCAGGCGCAGGCCCGGCAGCGTCTTGCGCGTATCGACGATGCGCGCACGGGTGCCTTCCACTACATCGACGAAGCGGCGCACCGTGGTGGCGGTACCGGAGAGCAGTTGCAGAAAGTTGAGTGCCGTGCGCTCGGCGGTGAGCAGCGCGCGCGCGTTGGACACGATGCTGCACAGCGACTGGCCCGGTTCGATGCGCTCGCCATCCTGCGCATGCCACACCACGGTACTGCCCGCATCCAGCATGTGGAACGCGGCATCGAACCACGCCGTGCCGCACAGCACGGCCTCCTGGCGGGTGATGACACGCCCCGTGGCGCCGGCTTCGGCCGCAATCAGCTGGGCCGTCAGGTCCCCCGTCCCCACGTCTTCGGCCAACGCACAGGCCACCTCGCGCTGGATTTCCAGGCGCAAAGAGGTACTGATGTGATCGAGCGATTGCATGGACTCTCCGTGGGCAACAAGAAAAATGACGGACCGATTGTACACGGGGCACGCCACAAGCCCAGCACGGTACATGCGCGCCGGCTCACCGTAACGGCTGCCGGCGCCCCTTTTTACTGCACTGCGGCGTGCGCGGCGGCCGCACCGTACGAGATACGGTACATCAGATCGAGATGTTCGCCCGCCGTGCGCGCGGCATGCCGCGGCGGCGTGCCGTCGGCGGGCGTGAATGCCGGCAGGCGTTCGACGAACGCGTGGTAATCCAGATCCATGAAGAACGCGACCGAATACCGGTGCCGTTCGGGCGAACGGTTGCGTACCCGATGCGGGTTGGAGTGATACGCGCCGTCGGTCCAGATAGGCATCATGTCGCCCACGTTGACAATGAAGGCGCCCGGCAGCGGCGGCGCATACAGCCATTCGCCGCTGGCCGCCTGGACCTCGAGGCCGCCGGTATCGTCCTGCATGAGGATGGTGACCGCGCCCCAGTCGGTATGCGCGCCGCAGCCGATCTGGTTGTTGATCACCTCGCCCGGCTGCGGCGGGTAGTGAATCATGCGCACCGTGGCCATGGGGTCGCGCAACACCGGCGTGAAATGCCCTTCGGGCAGGCCGGCGACTGCCGCAAACACCTCCATGAGCGTGCTCGACAGGGCATGCGCGTGCGCATAGTAGGCCTCGCAGGCGGCACGAAAACCAGGCAACGTTTCTTCGGCCGGCCACTGGTTGGGACCATAGTTGGCGAGGCCGGCCAGCACATACGGGTGATCGGCCGCCTGCCCCTGGCCGAGGAGAAACGATTCTTTCAGATCGGGGGGCGAGTCGGCATCCAGCGACTGGTGTGCCATCGGCTCGTAGCCACGCCGGGAATGACCGACGAGCAGCGTGCGCTTGGTGGCGTCCGGCAGCGCAAAAAAACGCTGCCCCTGCGCCAGGATGCCGTGCATGGCGTCGGCCGCCATGCCATGGCCGACGAGGTAGAAGAACCCGATTTCACGGCAGATGCGATCGAACTGGCGTGCCACGCCGGCCCTGTCGCTGCCATCGAGCCAGGGGCCGATGTCCAGCACGGGCGTCAGCGTGCGCGTGGGCGCTATGTAAGTGACCATGGGAATCCCTTTGTCCGGGTGAAGCGGATCGACATCGGGCGGCAGCGCGTGCCGCCCGCCAGGCTCAAGGCAAAGGCAGTGCGCTCACGTACTTGAGCGTGTACGCCTGCTTGTAGTCGAAGCCGGGCTTGATCTGGCCGCTTTTGACCATGACGTCGAAGGTCTGCTTCCAGCGGGTGTCGGTCATTACACCGATGCCCATCCTGGCCGCGTCGCCACCGGTGACGATGCCGAATTCCTTCATCTTGGCGATGCCGAAGGCAATCTGCTCGTCGGTCATCTTGGCGTTGTCCTTCTTGATGAGCGCGTTACCCGGCGTGGGGTCCTTGAAGTAGCTTGCCCAGCCTTCGGCGGAAGCCTTCACGAACCTCGCCAGCGCATCCGATCTGGCGGCCTCGGTCTTGCGCAGGGTGACCAGGGTGGTGGCATAGGGGGGGTACCCCTTGTCGGCCATCAGCAGGATGGTCGGCTTGACGCCCCCCTGTTCGATGGCGAACGGCTCGGAGGTCACGTATCCCTGCTGCGCCGAGGTCTTGTCGGCCAGGAAGGGCTGCACGCTGAAGGCGTAGGTGCGCTTCTGCGCATCGGTGTAGCCATAGTGGTTCTTCAGCCACGGCCAGAAGGTGACGTCGGCGGCGCCAGCGATGTAGATGGGGCGGCCTTTGAGATCTTCGAAGCGTTTGACGTCGGGGTGGGCCAGCAGCGCCTGCGGATCCTTCTGGAAGAACGCCGCGATGGTCGTCACCGGCACCCCTTGCTCGGCCGCCTGGAGCGTCTGGAAGTCGTAGCCCATGTAGATGTCGATCATGCCGCCAGCCAGCAACTGGATGCCGTTGACCTGCGGCCCGCCCATCTTGATGGTGACGTCGAGGTCGTATTTCTTGTACAGACCGGTGGCCAGGGCCTGGTAGAAGCCGCCGTGCTCGGCTTCGGCAAACCAGTTGGTGCCCAGCACGATCTTGTCGGCGGCCTGGGCGCCGCCCAGCGACAGGGCCGCCAGCGCGGCCGCGCCGCCCCGGCGCAGTCCGCACAGGCAGGTGTTCAGTATTGTCATGGTTTTCTCCGTGGGGTTGATTGCCGCCGCGCCCGCGCGTGGTGGCATCCGGAAAACCAAGGCAAAGCCTATGCCAAATGGCAACGCCATGATTTGAATGGGTTTTTTCAGAAGGGGCGGCAAGACGAGGGCCGCGGGGCCGGTGGCGGGGCTGTTTGACGGCCGCCGGCGGGCGCTCTTAGTGCGTACGACGGCCGGCCGGCACCAGCCTGGGTCACGGCCTGCGGGGCAGAACGCCTTGATCAGCCGCGAGCGCGATCACTTATAAACAAATCGCAAGAATGCGGCCCGCGTCGGTCCAGTCCTACATGGCGTCCGGCGCGTGGCCGACACGCCTCAGCGGCGGCCCTGCGTAAGATTCACCCATCGCCTCACGGCGGTGACTTTGGCGGGGCTGAGTCCGAAATGCCCTGCACCAATTCCAGGCCCTGCCCTTGCGGCAGGGCCTTTGCCGTTTACGCGGCCTCGGCGGCTTCAGCCAGGGCCAGCGCCGCTTCGGCCAGATCCAGCTCAGCCTCGCTGAAGACAATAAAGCCGGCCTGGCGCAAGCGGGCGGCGGCCACCCCCTGCCCCGGAATGCGCGCGCCGGAGAAGCTGCCGTCATAGATCACGTGACTGCCACAGGATGGGCTCGATTCCTTCAACACCACCAAGGCGACGTCATGCCGGCGCGCCAGCGCCACGGCATCCTCGGCACCCGCCACGAACGCCTCCGTCACCCTGTTGCCCTGCGCGTCGAGCACATTGCCCACGCCGCGCAACACCTGGGCGCCATCGTGGGCGCCAACGATTTCGGCGGCGGCACGGGGCGTCGGCAGGCCACCGGAGACTTCCGGGCAGAGGGAGACGATTCGGCCCTCGGCCAGCCAACGGGCCAGCACGGGATGATCGAGCACGGCACTTTGGCCGTGATAGCGCACGGGGGCGCCCAGAAGACAGGCGCTGACAAGAACGGATCGCATGATTGGGAGTGGGACAAGACAGGAAAGACGGGGGACGTGCCCGCATCGGGGCCGGCACGCCGGCAAGTCTACACCTCCCGTCGCGCCCCTTCGGCACCTGACGTGCCAGGCAGGGAGCGCGGGCAGGTTTGATTTCACCGGTGTTGCGGCGAGGAGACACCCGGTGCGTCACCGCGGTGCGCGCGTATATAATGAGAACAATTCGCAACTCCATACTCACCAGTGAGTGCGAAGTGAGTATCACGCGGCGCACAAGCCGCTTTTTTTCGCCTCTCTTTCCGGCGCCAAGAATCTGATCATGCAAACACGTCGTTTCACCCTGTCGGCCCTCAGTCTGGCCGTGCTGTCATCCCTGGCCACCCTGGCTCACGCCCAGGAAGCCGCCACCGCCAAGGAATCGGCCCTGGAGGCCGTGCAAGTCAAAGCCAGCGCCGATGCCTCGGCCGAAGGCCTGCAAAAGCCCTATGCCGGCGGCCAGGTGGCACGCGGCGGCCGCGTCGGCGTACTCGGCCAGCAAGACAACATGGAGACGCCGTTCTCCATTACCAGCTACACCCAGGAACTGATCCAGAACCAGCAGGCCGCGAGCATCGGCGACGTGCTGCTCAACGACGCCGCCGTGCGCGTGGCGCGCGGCTTTGGCAACTACCAGCAGTTGTACCTTGTGCGCGGCCTGCCGATCTACTCGGACGACATGTCGTACAACGGCCTGTATGGCCTGCTGCCGCGCCAGTGGCTGTCGACCGAACTCATCGAACGCGTGGAAGTGCTGCGCGGCGCCAACGCCTTCCTTAACGGCGCAGCGCCGGGTGGCAGTGGCCTGGGGGGCGCGGTCAACGTGGTGCCCAAGCGCGCCAGCAACGACAACATCAGCCAGGTGACGGTGGGCGTGCAGTCCGGCGGCCAGGGCTATGCGGCGGCCGATCTGTCGCGCCGCGTGGCCGATGACCGCGTCGGCATCCGCGTGAACGTTGCCCGCCGCGACGGCGATACGGCAGTGGATGGCGAATCGAGCGAACTGACCGTGGCCGGCCTCGGCGTGGACTACCGCGAGGGCAAGGTGCGCCTGTCGGCCGACATCGGCTATCAGGATCACCAGATCAACGCGGGCCAACCCAGCATCACCTTCGCCAGCGGCGTGTCGATCCCGGACGCCCCCGACGCGTCCAAGAGCATCGCCCAACCGTGGACCTACTCCAACGAACAGGACAGCTTCGGCACGGTGCGCGGTGAATACGATTTCACCAGCAATATCACCGGCTGGGCCGCCGCTGGCGTGCGCGAGGGCCGCGAATCGAGCAGCTTCGCCAATCCGCGCGGGGTGCTGGCCAATGGCGACGCATCCGCGTTCCGCTTCGATACCGTCCGTGAAGACTCCATCCAGACCGGCGAAGTGGGCGTGCGCGGCAACTTCAAGACCGGCAGCGTCGGCCACAAGCTGAGCCTGTCGGCGATGGGTTACCAGTCAAAGTCCAAGCAGGCCTGGGGCATGTCTTCGTCGTTCACCGACAACATCTACGACCACGTCACCACCGCCGAGCCGGTCAATCAGTGGACCGGTGGCCGCATGAGCAACCCGCTGGTGGTTGAAAAGCTCGAGACCAGTAGCGTGGCATTGGCCGACGTGCTGTCGTTCTTCCAGGACACGCTGCTGGTGACGGCGGGCGCCCGCTACCAGAAGATCGACACCACCGGCTATGACTACAACACCGGCGCGCAGAACTCGGCCTATTCCAAGAGCGCCGTTACCCCGGTGGGCGGCGTGGTGTATCGCTTCACGCCGCAACTGTCGGCCTACGTGAATTACATCGAAGGCCTGGTCAAGGGCGATACCGCAGCCGCCATCAACAACGGCGTAGTGGTGACCAACGGTGGCGAAGTCATGGAGCCGTACAAGACCAAACAGGTCGAAGGCGGCCTGAAGTTCGACGCTGGCCGCATCGGTGGCGCCCTGGGCGTGTTCCAGAGCCGCAAGCCGGTGTCCGGCTACGACAGCAGCAACACCTTTGGCGTCGTCGGTCACCAGCGCTACCGCGGCGTCGAGCTGTCGGCCTATGGCGAACCGATCCGCTCGCTGAAGGTGCTGGGCGGCGTGAGTTTCCTCGACACCGACCTGGATGGCAACGAAGGCATCGGCGCACCGAAGGTGCAGGCCAACCTGGGCGTCGAATGGAACGTGATCCACGTCGACGGCCTGTCGCTGGACGGCCGCGTGATCTACACCAGCAAGCAATACGTCGATACGGCCAACACGCAGGAGATCCCGTCCTGGACGCGTCTGGACCTGGGCGCCCGCTATGTGATGTCGATGGGTGACCAACTGCTGACCCTGCGCGCCCGCGTCGAAAACGTCACCGACAGCAAGTACTGGGCATCGGCAGGCGGCTATCCGGGCGCCGGCTACCTGACGGTGGGCGCTCCGCGCACCTACATGTTGTCTGGTTCGATCGACTTCTGATCGACGCCGCCCCGGCGGCATCTCTCGACGGCCCGCCCCGCTCACGCGGCGGCGGGCCGTTTGTCTTTGGCGAGGCGACACACCGTGTCACGCTCTGACACCCTGCGCGAACAAAGATGTCAGACAAATTGGAGTAGACTGCAGGCGGTTGATCCGCGCCTCACCGCTGCCGTCCATCCCCGATGTCATCCGCCGAACGTCCCGCTGCCTCCGCGCGCAACCGCTACCTCGTCTGGCTGGTCGCTGGCGCCTTTTTCATGGAGTTGCTCGACTCCACCGTCATCACCACGGCCTTGCCGCAGATGGCGCAGAGCTTCCAGACCCTGCCGATCCACCTGTCGATGGGAATCAGCGCCTACATGCTGGCGCTGGCGGTGTTCATTCCGCTCAGTGGCTGGATGGCCGATCGCTTCGGTCCACGCCAGGTCTTTGGTGGCGCGTTGCTGATTTTTACATTCGCGTCGTTCCTGTGCAGCGTATCGACCAGCCTGTGGTTCTTCACCGCTGCGCGCATCCTGCAGGGCTTTGGCGGCGCCATGATGGTCCCCGTCGGCCGCATGGTGGTGTTGCGCGCCACGCCCAAGGAACGCCTGGTAACGGCCATCGCCACCCTCACCTGGCCAGCCCTCGGCGCCCCCGTGCTGGGGCCGGTCCTGGGCGGCTACATCACCAGCCATTGGGGCTGGCATTGGATCTTCCTGCTCAACATTCCCTTTGGTCTGCTCGGTTTCGTGCTGACACTGTTCCTGGTCGACGGTGCGCCGGGCGGGCGACGCCCTTTCGATACACAAGGCTTCGTACTCAGCGGCGTGGGCTGCTGCGCAATCATGTACGCCTGCGATCTGGCCAGCCACACGCCCTTCGATCCGGCTCAGGTGCTGGTGGCCACGCTGGTGGGCGCCTTGGCGCTGGCGTGGGCCACGTATCACCTCAAGCGTTCGCCGCACCCACTGGTCGATCTCAGTTCGCTGGAGATCCGTACTTTCCTCGTCGCCATGCGCGGCGGCGCGCTGTTTCGCATGGCCATCAACAGCGCACCGTTCCTGATGCCGCTGATGTTCCAGTTGGCCTTCGGTCTCGATGCCACCACCTCGGGCTTCCTGCTGCTGGCACTGTTCGCCGGCAACATCGCGATGAAACCGGCCACCACACCCTGGATGCGCGCCTGGGGATTCCGTAGTGTGCTGATCGTCAACGGCCTGATGGTGGTCGCCGGCTTCGTCATCTGCATGGCCCTGAGACCGGACACGCCTACGGCCATCATCATGGCGGTGCTGTTCTTCACGGGGCTTAGTCGATCGATGCAGTTCACCGGACTGTCGACGTTCAGCTTCTGCGACATCCCCCCCGAACGCATGAGCGGGGCCTCTACGCTATCGAGCATCCTGGTGCAGATGAGCGCGGGGTTAGGCGTCGCGCTGGCGGCAGTGGCGCTCAAAATCGCCTCTGTGTGGTTCCCCGGGCAGGGGCACGCCCTGTCGATTCCGGCCTTTCAGATCGCGTTTGCCTTTATGGCCATACTGTCGCTGATCGGCATGCTGGATCTCTTCCCACTCCCCCACGATGCAGGCGCTGCAGTGAGCGGCCACCGTCCGGCGCGCCGTGGGTGACATACAGCGCCTCGTGGGCGCAGGGGACCCGTTAACGGGCTAGGTTGCCTACAAGGGCGATTACAACCAATATAAGAATATGCTCACATCGTGGGCATATCTTGTTCCGGATAGCCGGGCGAATCGTTCTTCAATATAGAAAGCACGCAAAATTCAGCTATGTTGACGCTCGCAGAACGCCTCCAATCCGCCCGCCATAATGCCGGTCTTACTCAATCGGCATTGGCCCGACAAGCTGGCCTCAGCCAGACCACCATCTCCAGCTTGGAGAACGGGCAGCGGCTCAAAGGATCGACCCAGATAGCCCGCCTCGCTGCGGTGCTCGGTGTAAACGCTTTATGGCTCGCCGAAGGGCGCGGCCCACGCAATGGCGATACCGTTCGCAACGCCGAAGAGGCGGGCAGCGTGTATTTCAGCCAACACATGCGTACCACCGAGCTGGCCCTGCGCGGCCTGGCCAAGGCATTGGGGCTGAAGGTCGAAGACTTTGCCATCGATGCCGTTGGCATTCACATCCAGGCCAAGTGGATCCGTGATCGCAAACTCGGTACCAGTGCCGCAGAAAACGGCGCCCCCACCAAATCGTCAAAAACAGGCGCTATCAGCAGCCCGCGCAACAAACTCAAACGCTCACCCACGCGCTGACAAGCGCGGTAACACTATCTGACAAAACGGGCGGCGTAACCGCCCGTTTGTTCTTTGTGGGCCGCACCAGGCCCGCTCTGGCGCTTGCGTTACCTCAAGCAAGCCACGTAAAGCCTATTTCGCACGATGCGGACGACTCGGTATATTCGTTTACGTATATCCGCCAGACAGTCATACGCATGCGAACAGCCATCCGTCGCGTCACGTGGGCGCTTTATGTGCGGCTCCTGCGATACACCGTGCAACGCATGTGGCGCCGCCGCGCCCGCTCCGCGCACGCCGGACCTGCCACCATCGAACGCTGCACGCCCATGTTGCTCCGCTACCTGAAGGCGCGCGAAACGCTCGAAGACGCGCGAAGCAATGCCGTGAATGTGGATGTGGATGTGGATGTGGATGTGGATGTGGAGGTAACCGAGTCCGAGGCCGATCCACCTCCATGGCCCGAAGACGAGCGCCCACCCACGCCCGTCCGGCAGGCGCGGTAAACGACAAAAGGCCCTGTGTTTCCACAGGGCCTTTTGCGTGTATCTGGTGCTGCTGACCGGAATCGAACTGGTGACCTACTGATTACGAATCAGTTGCTCTACCGACTGAGCTACAGCAGCAAGAGGCCGCGATTATAGGCAGGGCCGAGATAAATTTCAAGCCCTGCCCGCGGCATCATTGGTCAAGCGAACGCCAGTTAACGAAGGTCGGCTTGGTGCCGCCACCGATGACCGGACCGATGAGTTTGGTGACCCCTTTGGCGTCGGTCCCGAGGATCCGGATGTAGTTGCCCACGCGCACGAACGAAGTCGCCACCATGGCCGAATCATTGGCGATCGAGCTCAGCAGACCGCCCGAACCATCCGTCAGCACCGACTTGCCGGTGGCCATATTGACCACGTACGTGTAGGTGGACCAGCCGGGGTCGCAGACGTCCTGCCCGTTGGGCACCGAACCGGTCCACATGATCAGGCTGCTGTTGCCATAGAAATTGGAGATCGTGCGTTCCGTCTGCCGTGCGGCGTTGGTATGCGGCAGATCGAAATACCAGCCCAGTTTATCGGTGGTAACCGTCGTACCCAGCGTCAGGTCGGTCACGGCGATCAGATCGTTGCGGCCAATGGGCCAGGTCACGCCTGTCGGCAACTCGCTGGTACTCCTGAACGGCTGGAAGTAGTTGCCGTCGCGAATGGCGTAGACCGTCTGACGCTGTTGCGTCGTCGGATTGGTCACGCCGGTCTCGGCAAACACATCGGAAGCGTCCAGCGCGCGACCCGTCGCCACCATGACCCAGCGCTTGCCATCGGCGATGTCCACCCACGGCGGCACGGTCACGGACTGCGCGCGCGTGCCATCGGTCACGGTGGCGAGGTGCACGACGGTGATGTCCTTGGCGGTTTCGCTCTCGGAATCGGAATACGAGCCCGGCAATTCGAATCGCCACACGTTGCCCTTCAGATCGGCACCGTAAACTTCACGGTAGATCCACTCGCTATAGCTGCGCGTGAAGCCCGTCAGTTGGGTCAGGCCAGCCTGATCGGTCGAGGTACCGACGGAGGTGCTGGCGGCCATCTTGGCCAGTACCCTGCCGTCGCGCGGATCGAGCACGAAGATGTAGCCATGGCCGTCGGTATTGTTGTGGCCCGAAGAGATGATGACCACCCAGCCCCAGCGCTCCGTCTTGCCGATGACGGGCTCGCCATAGCTGAAGCCGAGATCGGGATCGGTGAACTCCCACAGCACCTTTTTCTTCGTCCCATCGGCAATGGTCGCTTCGGTGTCAGCCGTGTCCGGCGGTGCCGTCACATCGAGCGCGTAATAGCTCTTGCCCCCTTTGCCCAGGCCACCGACGAGGATCGTGCGCCACGTCGAAGTATTTGAGCTGACACTCCTCCAGCCGGTGATCCCGGCGCGCGAGAAATCCACGTCGCGCACGGCGGGCGTGGCGTTGATGTAGTAATGATGCGCATAGGACGAATCTGCCAGGGCCGCCAGGCCATCGGTCTCGCGGATGTTGGCGTTTTCCACCACAGCCCCTTCGAACAGGTACGAGGGGATGTAGGCCCACGCCTCCTTGCCCGATGACTCGTAAAGCGCATGCAGCATGCCGTCATTGGCCGGCACATAGACCATGGCCGTCCGCGTCGTGTTCTTGAACGCGGTGTAACCTGGGTTGTAGTCATCCGAGTACTTTTCGGACGGCGTGGCCACGACGACCGGCTGCCCGTCGACGATATCGCCGAGGAAGTGCTTGCGGGCCCGCAAGGTCTTGCCTTGGTCGGTCTGCTTGCCACGCAGGTACTCCAACACACTCTGTTGTTCGGTGGCGGTCAGGCCCAGCGTGGCCTTTTGCGTGGCGTTCAGGCTGCTGATCTGGAACGGCACGCCCCTCGAAGTCGTTACCCCATTCACCGTCGTCGTGCTGTAAGTGACGATGCGGCGATCGGTGCTCCATTTCGTTCCGCTCGCATTGCTGATCTCGAACTGCGTGTCGATGACCGTCTGGGCGTTCCATTGCTTGGTCGTATCGCTATCAATAATCGGCAGACCGGCGCTATCGAAGCCCGTCACGGTGTACTTGGTCACACTGCCGGACCAGTCCGTGCTGTCATAGCCGGTCTGATAGATGCCCTGTGCGGAGCCGGTCGCAAAGTTCGGCGACACCGCCGTTGCCCCCGATCCTGAGCTGGCGATCTCCTTGATGTTGGAGAACGCCTTGCCCAGACTTTCCACCATCTTCTTGGCGTCGGAAGCGGCATAGTAATTGTTCGGCAGCATGAACTTCGACACCTGCGTGCTGCCGCTGGTCAGTACGTTGCCCTGCGTGTACCACTCGTTGTTGGCCGCCGCCCGCGTCGCCTCGACCGTCGACGAGTAGTCGGTCTTCGGAGCGTCGCTGGCAGACAGTTGCACGCCCTTGCCCTTGGTGAAGCCGCCGTACTTGGCGGCCAGCCAGAATTGGTTGCGGTGCTTGTAAATGCTGTTCTCGAGCACGTCCACCCAGTAGGTCTGGACCGTCTGCTGCTCCTTGAACGTAGCACTGACGTCATTGGTGTTGGCCCAATACGCGATCCCCGCCATCAGGAAGCCGTTCTTGTCACAGCATCCGCCCGGACTCGTGTTCTTCTGGTTGAGAATGTCGTAGCCGGTGCCATCGCCATTGATGTCGGTCACCGCCCCCAACGAGCTGGAGGTGGCCATGCTCTCGAGCGTGCCGATCTTGTCGGTCCAGGCCTTGGCATCCATGCCGACGTTGATCATGTCGCCCGTCGGCTCGTTGCTCGTCTTGTCGGCCGCGCTGATGTTCTTGTCGGCGTGCGTATTGACGTCGCCAATGCCCACCACGAAGTTCTTGTCGCAGTAATTCTGGATGGCCGGGTAATCGCTCCAACTGGTGACCACCGGATAGCCGTCCTTGGCCGTGGCATCGATGGTCTTGGGGATCATCGTCGGCGAAGGGCTGGTGTATCCCCTGAAATAGCGAATGACTTCGGCATACATTTCGCTCACCGGGTCGTTCGACTTGTAGGTGTTCGAGTAATAGCCAAAGTTGTTCAGATAGTTCATGGCGCCGCTGGCAGACACGCTTGAAGCCGTGGCCAGGGCCGAGTCCGGATTGACCGGGAAGCCCCCCATGTCGGACAGCTCGACACCGATGTTCTTCATGGGCGCGCGCATGACGCCGCCGTCCAGCTTCAAATCGCCGTTGTTGAGGTAACCGAAGGCGGCAAAGCGGAAGGTGTCCTTGTACTGCTGCATCAGCCCTTCGGGCTTCCATGCGACCTTGGACGAATTGCTCGGGCTGACGTACTTCTTGCAGTTCGTCTCCACCAGGTCCAGCGCCGCGATGCCGGCTTTGGAATCGGCGTCGGGGTTGCAGGCCTCGACATACACGTTGTATGTCTCGTTGTTGTAACCGGAACGTGTGACGACCACCTGCACGCCCTTGTTCTGGTTGACGAACGACACCGATGACGTCGAATACGGCGTCGTCGCCTTGACCAGCGCGGCCCCCGAAACGCTCTTGGTCGGGAAGATGCTGCCCTGGTTGTTGGCGTAGGCACGCCGCAGAATCACCAACTGCGTCTGGGTATCACTGGAATTCGCCGGCAGATCGACCACCCGGCTCCCGCCGGTCATCCCCCAGCGGAAGATGTCGATGGTCTGCATGGTGGCGAAATTGAGCAGGTTGCCGCTCCAGTCGCCACTGCACGTTCCATTCGACACTTTCTTGGTGGGCTTGAAGTACGAGGTGGCCGGGCTCGTCTTGGAGGTGGAGGTGTACGTGTAGCACTTGGCCGGATCGAAATAGCCCACGTAGGTATAGGTCGAATCGTAGGTCGACCCTTTGTGGGCATCACCCAAGGCGGTAGGCCATTCCACCGACAGCGCCAGCGCCACGTTGGCGTTGGCCGCCCGCGAGGCGATGATGGGCTGGTCGGCGAGGCGTGTCTGAGCATTCGCGCACGTCAATGACAAAGTCATGCACGCGGCAGCCATGACCCGCACGGCATTGGCAAGATTCTTGTTACTGGGCATTGCCTGGCTCCTACTTGAGCGCGACGAACGATTGAACGTATGCAACGGTATTGCGCGCGCCGTCGGCACGGACGGTGACGCGGAACAGCGGCAATTCGGCCGTACCGGCCTTGCCACCGAGCTGGCTCCTGCCACCGCGGTAATCCCCGTAGTCCTTGAGGCCGACACCGGCGCCATCGGAGTACGTGCAGTGCTCGTCCGACGGACTGCCGATCTGGTCGCACATGCGCTCGATCAGGTAGCGCAGCTCCACCCCGGCAGCCGTACCGCTGCCAATGGGGTAGTACTCGTCGAAGGTGGTCTTGTTGGTCATGATCACCGGCACCCCGTCGGCTCGCGTTTCGAGCACCACCGGCGAGTAGTGGCGGGTGTTCTGGCCCTTTGCGAGGTCCTTGCCATACGTGGCGGTGGCGTCGATGAAGTCACTGGCGACCATCTTGGTCAGCACGTCACGCAAGGCCGACGAGGCACTCGTCATGGCGTCGCGCTTGAAGCCGATGTTGGCCGACAGCAATACGGCGGTGTCGACCGAGCGGAACAGGGCGATGCTGGCCAAGGTCATGGCGACCAGGATAACCAGCGTAATCACCAGAATGGCGCCGCGCTGGGCGGCGAGACGGGAGCGCTGCATCACAGACCTCGCAGGTTTTGCAGGGGTACGGTCATGTCATAGACCTGGTACTGGTAGCGGGCATCATCGCCGGACATGTTGTAGGTCACCTTCAGTGAGCTCTTGTCGGGGAACACGGTCACGCTCGGCGTCGCAGCCTCGGAGGACACCATCTGCGAACTGCGTACCACGATCCCGATGCGCACGGCCAGGATCTGCTGCGCCTGGGCCGCCGTCGAAACCTTGCCATCCAGCAAGGTGGCGGCGGTCCAGGTCGACGTCGGGGTCACCCAGTCTGCATCGCCCAGAACCTTGTTGCCGTCGGTGTCGACGCCGTATAGCACCTTGATCGCATAGATGTTCTCCGCCACCGTCTGCGTGGTGTTCGTCAGCAGATTCAGTTGCTGCAGGCTGCCGCTGTCGTTGCGCGACAGCGCGATCAACGAAGGCGCGGCGCCCAGGTTGCGCACCAGGAAGCTCAAGCCCGTCGTGGATACCGTCGGCTCACCGAAATCCGCATTGAGATCGACTACCGATTTGGCGGCACCAATGGGTTTGCCGCCATAGCCAGCCAGCGCCGTGCCGACCGCAGTGGGTGCAAAACTGCTGGCGACACGCAATACCTGGCAATCGGGCACCGTCGTGGACGTGCTCTCCTGGATCTCTGGATTGGCGAATGCCAAGAGATAGTCGGACGGGTTGAAAAGAATTGCCGGGGTCGGCGAAAACGTCAGTGACGTGTTGTAGGTCGCGGGGTAATCCTGCGGCGACGCCGTTGGCCGCCCACTCATGATCACCAGCGTATCCGAGTCGGGCGTACCCGCCGCATTGGAGCTGGCCACGACAAATGCCGGCGCCATGCGCAGGGTCTGCGGCACCTTGTCGAAGGGTGCGTCGAGTGCGGCCGAGCGTGGCCAGAGGGTCGTCGTGCCGTTCGTGAGACTGACGCCGCAGCCGATCACGCCCTGGCCGCGCGCGATGGCCGAACCGGCCTCCTGGAACACGCGTGACAGATAAGCCGACAACACGCCCGCCGTCTGCTGGGCATCGCTGGCACCGGTAGTGGTGCGCTTGTAGGCCTCGCTGCCGGAGAAGGCGTTGATAACCACCAGACTGGCGATCAGGGCCACGGTGATACCCACCATCACTTCGATCAGGCTCAACCCGCTGTGAGCCTTGCGAACATGACACTGAGGCGCTTTTCGAATGAATGCCATAGTCATCAGTAGATCAAAGCCGAGGTCACGTACTGGCCGCTGTCGCCGCCGGGCTGGGTCCACGAGATGGTCAGATTGACCATGTCACTGGCGGTCGTGCTGTCGTGGCTGATGGTGATGGTGGCGTTGCCGCTGGGCAGACCGCCGCCACTGCGTTGCACACGCGTGGTGAGCCAGGTCTTGAAGGCGTTCGACGTGCCGCTGCCTGCGTAGTCGGTGGCCAGCGAAGACTTGGTCGACAAATACATGCGGGCGATCAGTTCGTCGGCCAGCATGGCCGCCTCGGTCTGGTAGCGCGCCGAAGCCGTCATCTTGGCCGACGCCGCCTGGAACAGCATGATCCCCAGGATGGCCAGGGAGAAAATCAGGATGCCGACGATGGCCTCGAGCAGAATGAAGCCTCGGGCGCGGCGGCGCGCGATCGGAGATTTACGCATGAGCAGGGTCTCGGTCATTTGAGCGCGCAGGACGAAGCAAAGCTGCCGCATCCACGCGGATCTGAGGCGTCCTTGGAGGGGTCGCACATCTTGACGGCAGCCCCAGGCGTCACCACCACGCAGCGCACTTCCGTCACCTCGCTGCTGGCAATGCGATACACGGCGGCATCGCTGAGCACGGCGTCGCTGCTGTCGCGCACCTGCCCGAAGCCAGAGAAGCGCAGTGCATTCACCTCGGTCGCCGATGACGTGAAGGCGGCGTTGGCGGCGTTGGCAAAAACGTTGTCGCCCTGCACGAAATCACCCCCACCGGTGACGCGCACCACCCAGGCTTTCCACCCGCTGGTGGCCTTGGAAATCTCCGCCGTCGGCGCATTGGCCGCCGTCGGCAAGCTATCCATGAGGGCGAATTCGACCGCCGTATTGCGGCGAATGGCTTCCTGTTGCGCCATGCGGATGCCGTTCTGGATACTTTCCGCAGCGGTGCGCACACCGGCGCGGCGGACCCAATCGCCCATGTACGGCACACCCATCATCATGAGCGTACCCACGATGGCGATGGTGACCAGCAACTCGATGAGCGTGAACCCCGCCCTGCGGCGCGTCAGCACGATTGGCCCCGCTTGAGGATCCAGCACGACACTTCGGAACCCGTTCCCCAGCCCTTCTGGCTGGTCTTGGACTTGCGCTCGCCGGTCTGGTTGATGCTGTAGGCAAACTTGCCGTCGCTGCTGGCGGCCGAAATAGTGAAGGTGCTTGCCGTGCAATCCGAGGTACCGTCAATCTTCTTGCCGACCATGGTGTAACCCACGTCGCTCAACGAAGCGGATGCGCAGGCCGGTCCGCCCGAGTAGGTACGGTTGGCGGCGTAAAAGTTTTCCATGCGCAGCTTGGCCGTCGCCAGCGCCTGGGTCGCACCCGCCACCTTGCCGCGCAGGATGTAATCCGTATAGGCCGGCAAGGCGATCGATGCCAGGATGGCGATGATCGCCACCGTGATCATCAGTTCGATGAGCGTGAAGCCTGCGTATTGTTTTGCCATCGCCCGCTGTCCTCTGCTTACAAACTAGTCGATAAAATTGCGCTGCCGGCCGGTGCGCGACCAAAGGCGGTCGCGGCAGGACAGGCGCGGCACCTCGCCGCATGTCATAAGAAAGACTGTTCAGCGCGCCAGCATCTTGCCCACAACACCTTGTTTTCACAATCATTTGCAGGCATTGCGTGCAGTGTCGGATGCCGGCGAATCTAGCACCCGCACTGCATGTCGACGACCTTGAGCAGATGGGCGATCCTGATTGGGGGAGAGACGGGCGCGTGGCGCCGGCCCTCGTGGACCATAGTACCGATCGCCCCCGCAGCCCCTGCCTGGCAGCGGCACACTACAGCACCATGACACCCCTTGCCCGCCTTGCCATTGCCTTCGCCGCGTCCATCTCCGTCCATGCCGCGCTTATCGCCGGACTGAGCCGGGCCACGACGCCGGCACGCTACGCGGCCCCGCAGTCGACCTCGGTAAAGGTCAGGCTGGTGCAATGGCAGGCGACCACCTCGGAAGCCCCGCCCCAGCCCGCTCCGCAACCACCGGACCCGCCGCCCGCCGTGGCGCCGACGGCGCCGGACATGCCGGCCAAGGAGGCGCAACCTGACACCTCGATCCCCGTCGCATCCACGGGCACACGTTACTTATCGGCGCGCGAAGTCGATTACCCCAGCGAATTTCGTGATCCGGTGGATTTCGAACCGCTCCTGGGCGAAGCCCCCGTCGCGGCCCAGACGGTACGCGTGGCCATCCTGGTGAACGCCGGCGGTACCGTGGACGACGTTGAATGGCTCAGCGAGGACGTCCAGGACGTGGTGCGCGAGCGCTTCACACCCTACCTTCTTGCGCAGGCCTTTCGGCCGGCACGGCTGCACGGCGAGGCCGTCGCCAGCCGCATGGTGCTCGAATTCGACCTCAGCCCCACCCAGGCCGCACCTGACCGGGACGCACGCCGCGAACGGCCGGCGAACGCGCCACCGGACGGCGCCGATCTCAAGCCGTGAGTCCTTCCGTCACGGCTCTGCCAGCGCGGCCGGCAAGGCCGTCTTGATGGCATCGAGCAGGTGGCGCAGGCGCAGTGTCGTCGCCCCGCCGCCCTGGATCAGGGCATAGATCGGAATGGGTTCGGCGGCATAGGCATCGAGCAAAGGCACCAGCGTGCCGTCACGGATATCTTCCGAGACCTCCCAACCGCTGCGCCAGGCGATGCCCATGCCGGCCTGCGCCCATTCCCGCAGCACCGCACCGTCCGAACATGTGAATCGGGCCCGCACGCGAACCAGGCCGGCGCGGCCGGTCGGCGTCTCACGCAGCAGCCAGCCACGCTGATGAGAGAGCGCCAGACACGCATGCCCGGCCAGTTCGGCGGGCGTGGCGGGGGTGCCGTGGGCGGCCAGGTAGGCCGGACTGGCGACCAGCACGCGACGGTTTTCGGCAAGGCGGATCGCCACCAAGGCACTGTCGGCGGGCTCTCCGAAACGGATGGCACAGTCGAAGCCTTCGGCCGCCATGTCCACCAAGCGGTCGGTCAGTTCCAGACTCATGCTGACCTGGGCGTGCGTAACGAGGAATTCCCGCAGGATCGGCGCGATGTGGCGGCGCCCGAAGCCGGCTGGCGCGGTCAGTTTCAGGTGCCCCGCCGCGTGCGTGCGCCCCTGGCTGGCGGTGCTTTCGGCGCTTGCCAGATCGGCCAGGATGCGCTGACATTGCTCGAGAAACGCCTCCCCCTCGGCCGTCAGCGTGATGCGGCGTGTGCTGCGGGCGGCCAGTTTGACACCCAGGCGGGATTCCAACCCGTCGAGCCGGCGGCCCACGATGGCAGGGGTCACGCCCTCGGCGCGGGCGACGGCCGACAGGCTGCCATGCAACGCCAGGGCGACGAAGCTCTCTATTTCCTTGAAACGATCCATCTTGTACTTTTTGTATCAAATGATTTGATTATTTTTCGGATTCTAGACTTTATTGCAGCCCGCTACACTGGGCGACACTTACCTACCGGAGACACCCATGAAGCTCGATCTGCCCGCCGGCATGGAGATCCACGCCCCTCTGCTCGATGGTTTCGAGCGCGTGCTCACGCCCGATGCACTCGCGCTGGTGGCCTCGCTGCACCGGCAGTTCGAAGCGCGCCGGCAAGCGCTCCTGGCCGCACGCGTCAAGCGCCAGCAGGATCTGGACGCCGGCAGACTGCCTGACTTCCTGCCCGAAACGCGCGCCGTGCGCGAAGGCAACTGGCAGATCGCGCCGCTGCCCGCCGCCCTGGCGTGCCGCCGCGTGGAAATCACCGGCCCGGTCGAACGCAAGATGGTCATCAACGCGCTCAACTCGGGGGCGGATTCGTACATGACCGACTTCGAGGATTCGAACACGCCGAACTGGATCAACCAGATCCAGGGCCAGATCAATCTGATGGATGCCGTGCGCGGCACCATCTCGCTCGAACAGAACGGCAAGCGTTACCAGCTCAACGACAAGGTCGCCACCATGCTGGTGCGTCCGCGCGGCTGGCATCTGGATGAAAAACACGTGCGGGTCGACGGCCAGCGCGTATCGGGCGGCATCTTCGACTTCGCCCTGTTCTTCTGCCTCAACGCCAGGGAACAACTGGCGCGCGGCGTCGGGCCGTACTTCTATCTGCCGAAGATGGAAAGCCACCTCGAGGCGCGCCTGTGGAACGATGTTTTCGTTGCTGCCCAGAATGCCGTCGGGATCCCGCAGGGCACCATCAAGGCCACCGTGCTGATCGAGACGATCCTCGCCGCCTTCGAAATGGAAGAAATCCTCTTCGAACTGCGCGAGCACAGCGCCGGCCTCAATGCCGGCCGCTGGGACTACATCTTCTCGTGCATCAAGAAATTCAAAAGCAATCGCGACTTCTGCCTGGCCAATCGCGGCAGCATCACCATGACGGTGCCCTTCATGCGCGCCTACGCGCTGAGTCTGGTCAAGGCTTGCCACAAGCGCGGCGCGCCGGCCATCGGCGGCATGAGTGCCCTCATCCCCATCAAGAGCGATGCAGCCGCCAACGAAAAGGCCATGGCCGGCATCCGCGCCGACAAGACGCGCGACGCGGGTGACGGCTTCGACGGCGGCTGGGTGGCGCACCCCGGGCTGGTGTCGGTGGCGATGGAAGAGTTCGTCAAAGTGCTGGGCGATCGCCCCAACCAATGGGACAAGCAGCGTGACGATGTCACCGCCGCGGCGGCCGATCTGCTCAACTTCCAACCCGAAGCGCCGATCACCGAAGCCGGCGTGCGCAACAACATCAACGTCGGCATCCACTACCTGGGCTCATGGCTGGCCGGCAATGGCTGCGTCCCCATCCACAACCTGATGGAAGACGCCGCCACCGCCGAGATCTCGCGTTCGCAGGTGTGGCAATGGGTGCGCTCGCCCAAGGGCGTGCTCGATGACGGTCGCAAGGTCACCGCCGAGCTGGTCAAGAGCCTGATCCCGGAAGAACTTGCCAAGGTCAAGGCAACGGTGAGCGCCCAGGGCGAAGACGTGGGCAGTTACGAGCGCGCCGCACAGATCTTCGAAGCCATGTCGCTGGCCGACGACTTCGCCGAGTTCCTGACGCTGCCCCTCTACGAAAAACTGGATTGATCCGTTTTGGATGACCGCTGCGCCCTGCCGGCGGTGGTCATCCTGCATTGCGCAAGACGGCAGGGAACTGGGGCATGAAAAAGGCTGGGCCACACAGGTGGTCCAGCCTTTTTCTTTTGGGCACCTACCGGGCGCCGCGATTACTGCTTGGTGCCGACCGCCACGAAACCATCGCTGCGGTCGCCCAGCAGCCCCACCGCATACAGAACAGTATCGTTCCCATCCTTGACCGGCACAGCGTTGCCCGACACGGTGGCGGTGCCCAGCGCGCACGAGCCGCCGTTGAACGTGACCGTCATATCCAGGACATTCTTGCCGCTCGCACGCGGCTTCATCGTGCCCTGGAAGGTACACAGGCTCACATAGCCGGGCGACGTCCCGGAAATGCGCCCGTCCGCGTCGATGACGATCGTGATCGTCGCCGGTCCGCTGTCGGTCGCCGCACTGCCGACATACCTGCCTGCCACGCCAGCGGTGGTCACCGGCTTGTCATAATCGGCCACGTACGTCGCGTTGTACAGGTAGGCGGAGCCGGCCTGCGTAAACTGCCCGGACATGCTGGTCATCGGCGTGAAACTGCCCGTGAAGGACGACGGGAACACCGTCGCATACGGAATATTGAAATCCTTGGCCGATGCCGAGAACGACGAACCGCTGACGTTCGCCGTCCCTTCGACGACCCCGTAGATGGCGCCGGACCGCGAATAGAGCACATAGAAGCGGTTTGTCTCGAGCATGAGCGCCGTCATGTCCCAGACGCCGGCCTTGCCGTTCCACAACCCTTCAGGGGTCGTTCGCACCCCCGTCGATGACGACTGGCTCGATCCCGAGCTGGAGCTCGCCCCCCCACGCCCTATCTCGACGCCTCCGCCGCCCCCGCCACAGCCCACCAACCCAAGGGCCGCCACGACGGCAACCGCCCCCCCACGCACAACGAACTTGCCCACGATGCCTCCGCAATCATGAAATACGTCACGCATGTTAAGTCTTGTAAATAAAAACTGCATGACATATTCGGGCATGCATTTTTCATGCGCGCGGGCCGTCATCGGGCAATGCTGGAGGGCGTCCAAAAAACAAAAACCGGGCGCGTCCCCATGGGACGCCCCGGTTTCGTGGGTCCAACGCCAGCCTGTGATTCAGGCCAGTGCGGCAAACACCCGCGCGGTGATCTCTTCGACCGAGCCCAGCCCGGAGATCTTGGCGTAGCGCGGCGCAGCGGCATCGCCGGTGGCCGCCCAGTCGGCGTAGTACTTGACCAGCGGCTTGGTCTGCGAGTGGTAGACCTCCAGGCGCTTGCGCACGACTTCTTCCTTGTCGTCTTCGCGCTGCGTCAGCGGCTCGCCACTGAGATCGTCCACGCCGTCGGTCTTGGGCGGATTGAACTTGACGTGATAGGTGCGGCCCGAAGGCTGGTGCACGCGGCGCCCGCTCATGCGCTCGACGATCTCTTCGTCGGGCACGTCGATTTCCAGCACGATGTCCAGCGCCACGTTCGAGTCGCGCAGAGCGTCCGCCTGCGGCAGCGTGCGCGGGAAACCGTCGAACATGTAGCCATTGCCGCAATCCGGTTCGGTCAGGCGTTCCTTGACCAGGCCGATGATGATGTCATCGGACACCAGCTTACCCGCATCCATGATGCTCTTGGCTGCCACGCCCAGGGGCGTGCCAGCCTTGACCGCGGCGCGCAGCATGTCACCGGTGGAAATCTGCGGAATGCCGAAACGCTCGGCGATGAACTTGGCCTGGGTGCCCTTGCCGGCGCCCGGCGGCCCCAAAAGAATCAGACGCATGTCGCGTACCTCCTGTCAAATATGAGAATGCGTTGGGACGGCCCGCCCGGCGCCAACGCCGGGGCCCGCCCCCGCGTGCCACGGTAACCACCGGGCACGCCAAATCGAGGGGATCGGCTCAAATGCGAGCGCGATGATAATCAGTCGTGCCCGTGCTCAAAATACTGTCTAACCCGTGCCAGATCTTCGGGCGTATCGACACCGGCCGGGGGCGCCACATCCAGCATGGCGACACGGATGCGGTAGCCATGCCACAAGGCGCGCAACTGCTCGAGCATTTCGTCCTGCTCGAACGGCGCCGGCGCCAGCGCGCCATAGGCGCGCAGAAAGGCCACGCGGTAAGCGTATAACCCGACGTGGCGCGCCGGCACCAGGCCAGCGGGCAAGGCGGCGCCAGCGACCACTTCGCCGCGCGCGAAAGCGTCACGCGGCCAGGGAATCGGCGCACGCGAGAAATACAGCGCCCGGCCCAGGCGATCGCACACCACTTTGACGGCAGCCGGGTTGAGGAATTCCTCCACGCTGGGGATCGGATGCGCCGCCGTGGCGATGGCGGATTCGCCGTCCCGGGCCAGTTCGGTCGCCACGCGGGCGATGACGGCGGGGTCGATGAGGGGCTCGTCACCCTGCACATTGACGACGATTTCATCGTCGCGCCAACCCAGCGTATCAACGACTTCGCCAAGGCGATCGGTGCCGCTGGGATGATCGGGACGGGTGAGGATCACCGACAGCCCGGCACCGCGCGCGGCATCCGCCACCTGGGCGTGATCGGTCGCGATCCAGACTTCGTCGGCACCGGCTTCGATGGCGCGTTCAGCCACGCGCACCACCATCGGCTTGCCGGCGATGTCGGCCAGCGGCTTGCCCGGCAGGCGGGTCGATGAGAAACGGGCCGGGATGACGGCCTTGAACGAAACGGTCACGGCGAGCGCCTTATCTATGCGGGCGCTCAGCGCCCGGCTTCTTCGGCGCTCAGCGCGCGCGCATCATCGGCCAGCATCACGGGGATGCCGTCACGTACCGGATAGGCCAGGCGGCAGGGTTTGCAGACGAGTTCCTGCTCGGGCTTGTGGTAATCCAGCGGCCCCTTGCACACCGGGCACACGAGGATTTCAAGCAGCTTCGGGTCCATGCAGACGCTCCAGAATGAGGGCGATCGCCTCATCCGCAATGAGCGCGTTCACCGGCAGCACCCAGGTTTGGCTGGGTGCGAAAGGCGTGCATTTTATCGCATCCTTCTCGGTCATCAGCACTGCATCGAAACCTTCGACGGCCAAATCGCGTGCGCTGAAGGCGTGATGATCCGGATAGGCCTGCATAGCGGCAGGCTGGACGCCCTGCGCGTGCAGGGTCTCGAAGAAGCGCTGCGGACGCCCGATGCCGGCCACGGCACGGGTGCGCAGCGCAGAAAAATCCCGCGCATCGCGCCGCTCGGTCGGGTCGGCCAGGCGATACCAGCGCCCCGCCAGCAGCGACATGTCGAAAACCGGCACGGCGCCCAGCGCCGCCCGCACGCCCGCCGACAACGGACCATGTGCCAGCACCAGTGTCGCGCCTTGCGCGCGCGCCAGGGGTTCGCGCAGCGGCCCCGCTGGCAGGAGCCAGCGGTTGCCGAGGATCTTCTCGTCGATTACCACGACTTCGATATCGCGCCGCAGGCGGTAATGCTGCAGGCCGTCGTCGGTGATGATGACGTCCACGTCGCGGTGGGCGGCGAGCAAGGCACGCGCGGCGGCCACGCGATCACGGCCGACGAACACCGGCACCTTGCAGCGGCGCGCCAGCAGCACCGGTTCGTCCCCCACCTGTTCCGGCGACGAATCCGGCGTGACCGGCGTCGGCTCTTCGGCGCGCCCGCCATAGCCTCGCGAAACGATGCCTGGCGACAGGCCACGGCGGCGCAGCGATTCCACCAGCCAGATGGCGGCCGGTGTCTTGCCACTGCCCCCCACCGCCACGTTGCCGACGACGATCACCGGCACCGGCAGAGCTTCGCTGCCCAGCACGCCACGGTGGTAGAGGGCGCGCCGCGCCGCGCCGAGACCGGCGAACAGGGCCGCCAGCGGCAGCCACGGCCAGGCCGCCGGACCGCGATGCGACCACCACGAAGGGGCTGTGCTCGCCATGGCGGCCATGCCTCGAGTGTATTGAAGAAAACACGGGCCACGACGGGGCCCGCGGACAGATCTACTTGTGCGCCTGGGTGGCGAAGCTGACCGAGGGCAGGCCAGCCTTCTGCGAAGCCTGCATCACGTCCACCACAGCCTGGAAGTTCGACTTGGCGTCGGCATTGATGACCACCACCGGCGCCTTGCCTTCCGGCGTCGCGCGGCGCAGGGCCTCAACGATGGCGGTGACGTCGTGACTGCCCACCGGCGTCGTGTTCACCATCACGTCGCCATTGGCGGTGACGGCGACGTTGATTTCATTGGGCTGCTCGCTCGTGGGCGCCGTGTCGGACGTCGGCAGATTGATCTCCAGCCCCGAATAGCGCGAGTAAGTGGTGGTCAGCATCAGGAAGATGATGATCACCAGCAGCAGGTCGATCAGCGGGATCAGGTTGATCTCGAGTTCTTCGCGCCGATGGCCGCGTCGGAAATCCATGCCGCCTCCTCTACTTGACGCGGCGCTCGCCGTGGGAGACTTCGACCAGCTTGACCGCCTGCTGCTCCATATCGACGATGATGCCGTCGACGTGGGCACGGTAGTGGCGGTGGGCGATGAATGCCGGAATCGCCACCAGCAGGCCGAAGGCCGTGTTGTACAGCGCGATCGAAATGCCGTGCGCCAGTTGGGTCGGATCGGCACCGCCGCCGGTGGGCGAGGTGGCGCCGAACAGTTCGATCATGCCGATCACCGTACCGAACAGGCCCATCAGCGGCGCGATCACGGCGATGGTGCCCAGCGTGGTGAGAAAGCGCTCGAGGTCGTGCGCCACCCCGCGGCCTTCTTCCTCGATGGCTTCTTTCATCACTTCACGCGACGAGCGCAGATTGCGCAAGCCGGCGGCAAAAACACGCCCGAGGGGCGAATGCGCGGCCACGCGGCGCGTCAATTCATCGGTGACGCCGCCTTGGCGCACTTCACTGATGACCTTTTCCAGTAAGCCGTTGGGAACGATGTGGCTGCGACGCAGGGAAATACCCCGCTCGATGATCAGGGCCAGGGCGATCACCGATGCGAACAGCAAGGGGATGATCGGCCAGCCTGCCGCGCGAATGATGTCCAGCACGAAAACGACTCCGGGAATGAGCGATATCAGGCGCGGAACTTTAGCCCCTGTGCGGACACGAGGGCAAGCCGCGTTGGTCAGGAGGTCGCGCCGACCGGCGGGGCGCGCGTCGGATATGACGGAAAACCGCTGTAGGACTAGGTGAGACAGCGTAATCCACAGAAACTGTGGATAACTTTGTGGGTAGGTTTGGAACGGATTCGCTAAGTGGCCTTCCAGCAAGGCTTTTCATTAAGCCGATCAAAAATGTGGCGAAGTCTGTACTTGTTATAAATCAATGACTTAAATATAAATCGTGCTGTCAAGCGGCTATCGGCCCTGTGACGCCCGTCATTGCGCGCCGCACAAATCGCGGTGTGGATTTCGCTACAATGCACGCCCCATGAGCGACTCGCTTTTCGCGCCCCAGGCGGCGCCTTCTTCCATTCCGGTTTCCGAAATCGTCCGGCGGGCACGGACGCTGCTGGAATCTTCGATTGGCCTGTGCTGGGTGTCGGGTGAAATCTCCAGCCTGACGCGCGCGGCCTCCGGGCACGTCTATTTCACGCTCAAAGACGACGCCGCACAGATCCGTTGCGTCATGTGGCGCACGCGCGCGCAACTGCTGCCCTTTCAATTGCGCGAAGGCATGCAGGTGGACGTGCGTGCCCAGATCACGCTCTATGAACCGCGCGGCGACTTGCAGTTGTCGGTCGAATCCATCCGGCGCGCCGGCCAAGGCAATCTATATGAAGCGTTCCTGCGCCTGAAGGCCAAGCTCGACGCCGAAGGCCTGTTCGCGCCAGAACGCAAGCGCCCGTTGCCGGCCTGGCCGCGCGGCGTAGGCGTGGTCACCTCGCTGGCCGGGGCAGCCCTGCACGACGTGCTGTCTACCTTGCGCCGCCGCGCCCCCGCCCTGCCGGTGGTGGTGTATCCCACGGCCGTTCAAGGCGATGGCGTAGGCGAGCAGATCGCACGCGTGATCTTCGAGGCGGGTGCCCGTTGCCAGCAGGACGGGATCGATGTCCTCATCGTCTGCCGGGGCGGCGGCAGCATGGAAGACCTGTGGGGTTTCAATCACGAAGCCGTGGTGCGCGCGATCCACGTCAGCCCGATCGCCGTCATCAGCGGCGTCGGCCACGAAACCGATACCACCCTGTGCGATTTCGTCGCCGACATGCGTGCGGCCACGCCGACGGCGGCGGCCGAGGCGGTCAGCGCTGGCTACGTCGACGCGCGGACCCGCCTGCCGGCCCTTGCCCGTGCGCTGCAACGCGCCGGCTCGCAACGCCTGAACCAGGCCTGGCAACGTGTCGACGTGGCGCAGCGGCGTCTGCTGCATCCACGTGAGCGTCTGGCGCGCAGCGCCATGGCGCTGGACAAGTTGGCGCTGCGACTCGATCACGCTCAGGGGCGCGTGGTGTACCGCCTGCGCACGCAGTGCGCCGATCTGAGCGCACGCCTGTCGGCCAGACGCCCGCGCATCGAGACACTGACGCAGCGACTCGACAACCTCGGCATGCGCATGCAGCGCTGCACGACGCAACGCCAGACGCATGCGCAAGCACGCCTGGCCGCCCTCGCCACACACCTCGATCACCTCAATCCCGAAGCGGTGCTGACACGCGGATATGCCATCGCGCGCGACATGCAAGGGAGAATCATTCGCAATGTCGGCGACGTCGCCATCGGCGATGGAATTCGCGTGCGCGTGGCGGATGGCACACTCGATGCCCACGTCATGTCAAGCAATGCGGACGATAGGTTGTCACGCACAGACGATACAAACTAGACTTGTCGGGTTTCCCCAAACAGCAACAAGGAGAGCCCGATCATGGAACATACCCTGCCGCCGCTGCCCTATCCGAAGAACGCGCTGGCACCGCATATTTCGGAAGAGACGTTCGAGTACCACTACGGCAAGCATCACCAAGCGTACGTCACCAATCTGAACAACCTCATCAAGGGCACGGAATTCGAAAACGCGCCGCTCGAAGAGATCATCAAAAAAGCGTCCGGCGGCATCTACAACAACGCCGCCCAGGTGTGGAACCACACCTTCTTCTGGAACTGCCTGTCGCCCAATGGTGGCAAGGCGCCCAGCGGCGCGCTGGCGGATGCCATCAACGCCAAGTGGGGCAGCTACGACGCCTTCAAGGAAGCCTTCAGCAAGAGCGCCGTGGGCAACTTCGGCTCCGGCTGGACCTGGCTGGTCAAGAAGGCCGAC
>JASGFB010000022.1:0-44043 GCA_047605765.1 Rhodocyclaceae bacterium | reverse complement strand
CTCGGACGCACTCGACGCCGCCGATGCCGCGCACGCCAGCCGTGCCGGCTCCGGCCGCGTGGTCAGCGCGCTCGTGCGCCGTCGCGTGGCGGCCATCGATGACGGCATGACGCGCCGGCCACATCCGTATGCCGTGCGCGCAGCGACCCAGCGCGCCGCCCTTGGCCTGCCACTATTGCCGACCACCACCATCGGTGCTTTGCCGCACACCGCCGACATCCGCCAGGCACGCGCCGCCTACCGGCGCCACGATATCGGCGAAATCGAATACCTGAATCGCATACGCGACCATATCCGCGCCTGTGTCGAGCAACAGGAAGCACTTGGCCTGGACGTGCTGGTACACGGCGAAGCCGAGCGCGAGGACATGGTCGCGTTCTTCGCCGAGCAGTTGTGGGGCTTCGCCATCAGCGCCAATGGCTGGGTGCAACGCGACGGCTCGCACTGCGTCAGACCGCCCATTCTGTATGGTGACGTGCAGCGGCCGGCGCCCCTGACGGTGGACACCGCCCGCTTTGCGCAGTCGCTGACCGACCGGCCCATGAAGGGGATGCTGACCGGCCCGCTGACGATGCTGCAATGGTCCTTCGTACGCGATGACCAGCCGCGCGAGCACACCGCCCTGCAACTGGCGTTGGCGCTGCGCGACGAGGTGACTGAGCTGGAAGATGCCGGCATCCGCATCATCCAGATCGACGAGCCAGCGCTGTGCGAGGGCTTGCCGCTCAAGCAACGCGACCACGCCAGCCACCTGGCCTGGGTCGCGCGGGCCTTCGGTCTTTGCGCGGCGGGGGTGGGCGATGCCACCCAGATCCACACCCACCTATGCCACGCCAGCGTCCACGACCTGCTGCCGGCGATCGCCGCACTCGATGCCGACGTCATGAGCTTCGAAGCCTCGCACGCCGATCCTCGTCTGTTCGATGCGCTCGGTGTCTTCCCCTACCCCAACGGAATGGGTCCCGGCGTATGCGATCTCCATGCGCCGCAACCGCCCACCGTCGAAGCGATGGTGACGCTGCTCGAACACGCCTGCCGGGTGATTCCGCTCGAGCGCCTGTGGGTGAACCCGGACTGCGGCATGAGGTTGCGTACCCGGGCCGAAGCGGATGCCGCCCTGATGGGCATGCTGGCAGCGGCGCGCATCGTGCGCCAACGGTATCCACGGGCCATCGCCGCCTGAACCGAGCATCGCGCGCCAAGCGCCAGCGCGGGATGGCTCGGCGGCCACGCCCCGCGCTGGTGCGCGATGCGCCCCAAAGGCGTGCCGCCTGCCAACGCCTAGAATATATGGATCATAAGCGGCCAAGGATGGGTAATATGCGGGCCGGTTGCTACAGTCATGGCAACCGCTATGGCCGGCGCGGCGCCGGCAGCGTACTTGCCCTTCAAGGAGAACTCTCGATGTCCCGATTCAAGTTCATTGCCGCCGGCGCGGCACTGGCCCTTGGGCTCACGGCGGCGCTTACCGCGCCCGCCCAGGCCGCCGACCCGATCAAGATGGGCTTTGTGTACATCGGCCCGACCGGCGACCATGGCTGGACGTACTCGCACGACGTCGCGCGCAAGAAGGCCGAGAGCGAGATGGCGGGCAAGGTCACCACGACGTATGTCGAGAACGTTCCCGAGACGGCCGACTCCGAACGCGTCTTCCGCGATCTGGCGCAAAAAGGCTACAAGGTCGTGGTGGGCACCTCCTTCGGTTACATGAACCAGATGGAAAAGGTCGCGCGCAGCTTCCCCAACACCGTGTTCCTGCACGCCACCGGCTACAAGACGAGCAAGAACCTGGGCGTCTATGACGTGCGCACCTATGAAGGCGCGTACATGCTGGGCGTGGTGGCCGGCAAGATGACCAAGAACGGCAAGCTGGGCGTGGTCGGTTCGATCCCCATCCCGGAAGTGATCCGCAACATCAACGCCTTCACGATCGGTGCGCGCAGCGTCAATCCGAACGCCACCACCCGCGTCATCTGGGTGAACTCGTGGTTCGATCCGGGCAAGGAACGCGAAGCCGCCCTGGCGCTGATCTCGCAAGGCGCCGACGTGCTGATGCAGAACACCGATTCGCCGGCCGTCGTGCAGGCCGCCCAGGAAAAAGGCGCCTACGCCTTCGGCTGGGATTCGGACATGAGCAAGTTCGGCGGCAAGGCCCACCTGGCGGCCTCGGTGCTGGACTGGAGCCACATCTATGAAAAGGCCGCCGCCGACGTGGCCGCCGGCACCTGGAAGACGGGTGACGTGTGGGCCGGCGTGAAGGATGCCGCCGTCAACATCGAGGCCTTCGGCCCGGCCGTGCCGGCCGATGTCAAGAAGCTGGCCGAAGAGCGCCGTGACGCCATCAAGGCGGGCAAGCTGCACCCCTTCACCGGCCCCCTCAAGGATCAGTCGGGCAAGGAATTCCTGGCCGCCGGCAAGACCATGCCGGATACCGACCTGAAGAAGTTCAACTTCTACGTGGCCGGCGTGGAAGGCAGCATTCCGAAGTAAATCGCGGGACATCGGGACGCGGCGCGGCCGCGCCCGACCCCTCGCACAAGGCCGACAGCATTGCGCTGTCGGCCTTGTCGTTTCATCATTGCGCGCATCCCCGAACACCTTCAGTCACATCATGGACGCACTTTCCTTTGCTCTGGCCTGTCCCAAGGCCGAACTGCACATCCACATCGAAGGCAGCCTGGAGCCCGAACTGGCCTTCGCCCTGGCCCAGCGCAACGGCATCCGCCTGCCCTATGCCGACACGGCGGCACTGCGCACGGCCTACGATTTCAAGGATCTGCAGTCGTTTCTCGACCTGTACTACGCGTGCGCCGACGTCCTGCGCACCGAGCAGGATTTCCATGACCTGATGTTCGCCTACCTGGAGCGGGCCCACGCCGATGGCATCGTGCGCGCCGAAGTGTTCTTCGATCCGCAGACGCACACGGCGCGCGGCATCGACATCAAGACGGTGATCGAAGGCCTGTGCTCCGGCGCCGAAGCCGGTGAGGCGCATTTCGGCATCAGCACCGCGCTGATCCTGTGCTTCCTGCGCCATCTGTCGGAAGACGATGCCTTCGAGACGCTGCATTCGGCCGAGCCCTACCTGGATCAGATCGCGGGCTTCGGGCTGGATTCTTCCGAAAAAGGCCATCCGCCGGCCAAGTTCGCCAAGGTATTCGCGCGCTGCCGTGAGCTGGGCAAGCCGGTGGTGGCGCACGCCGGCGAGGAAGGCCCCCCCGCGTACATCAACGAAGCGCTGGATGTGCTCAAGGTCGATCGCATCGACCACGGCGTACGTGCCGTCGAAGACGCCGCCGTGCTGGCGCGCGTGGCCCGCGAGCGCGTGCCGCTGACGGTGTGCCCGCTGTCCAACGTGCGCCTGTGCGTGTTCGACAGAATGGAACTGCACACGCTGCCTGAGTTGCTCAAGGCCGGCGCCAACGTGACGCTCAACTGCGACGATCCGGCCTACTTCGGCGGCTATCTGTCGGACAACATCCGCGCCGTGCAGAAGGCGTTCAACTGGGATACCGCCACCTGGTATCAGCTGGCGCGCAACAGCCTGGAGGCAAGCTTCGCCACGCCCGCCGAAAAAGCCGAATGGGTGGCCCGTCTCGACGCCATGCTGCACGCCTGAAATCACTCGCGTTCACAGGCAAGGCGCCCCACGGGGCGCCTTTTTTTGTCGACGCCCTGTCGTCAGCGCTGATCCAGCGGCACGGCGGTGCCCACCTTGAGCCGCTTGAGCGCCACCGAGGTGCGGAAGTGCTTGATGTTGTCGTCGTCGCCGAACAGTCGATTGGTGAGTTCTTCGTACGCCTGCATCGATTTGACGCTGACGATCAGCACGTAGTCGGTTTCACCGGCGACGGTATAGCACTGCTGCACGGCGGATTCCTCCTGCAGGCGGCGCTGGAACGGGGCGACGTCGGCGACGCGTTCGCTCACCACTTGCACGGCAATCAGGATCGTCAGTGGCAGCCCCACCTTGTCGGGATCGAGCAAGCTCACGTTGGCGCGGATCACACCGGATTCCTGCAGGCGGCGAATGCGTCGTTGCACGGCCGGGGCGGACAGGCTCACGGCCTCGGCAATGACGCGTTGCGGCGTGGCGTTGTCGCGCTGGAGAATTTCAAGAATCGCTTCATCGTAGCGATCGAGCGAAGGCTGCACAGGCATGGGGCATTCCGAGCGAAAATTGCGTGAAGTTGGCGAAAACCGAGCCCATCGGGCCGCATTGACGCAATATCATTGTGCCCATGTCTCGCTCATCGCTCCAGCACTGGTTCCCCATCCTGGCCGTTCTCGGCTCCGTCACCGCGCTTGCCCTGGGTACGTCCTACGCCAAGCAACTGTTCCCGATCATTGGCGCGCAAGGCACCAGCGCCCTGCGCGTGGGCTTTTCGGCGCTCATCGTGCTGTCGTTCTGGCGCCCGTGGCGCTGGCAACTGAACCGCCGCGACGCGGGCGCCATCCTGCGCTACGGCATCGTGCTGGGCTGCATGAATCTGATGTTCTACATGGCCATCCGCACGATTCCGTTCGGCGTGGCTGTGGCCATTGAGTTCTGCGGCCCGCTGGCGGTGGCGCTGTGGTCTTCGCGCCGGTGGACCAATTACGTATGGGCGGCTTTCGCCGTGCTGGGCCTGTCGATGCTGCTCCCCCTGCACACCGGCGGCCAGCGCCTCGATCCGACCGGCGTGGCGTTCGCCTTTGGCGCGGCGATCTGCTGGGGTGCCTACATCGTGTTCGGCAAGCGCGCCAGCCATCTGCATTCCGGCCACGTGGTCTCGCTGGGTCTGCTGGCGGCGGCCCTCATCGTCATGCCGGTGGGCGTGGCCCACGCCGGCATGGCGCTGCTCGATCCGACCATTCTGGCAATGGGTCTGGTGGCGGCGCTGGTGTCGAGCGCCATTCCCATGTCATTGGAGATGTACGCCCTCAAGCATCTGCCCAAGGAAACCTTCGGCATCATGACCAGCGTCGAGCCGGCGATCGCGGCGATGATCGCCTGGCCGTTGCTGGGCGAACGCCTCAGCTCGCAGCAGTGGCTGGCCATCATGTGTACGGTGGTGGCGGCCGCCGGCGCGGCCATGACGGCGCGCCGCGAACCCGCCGGCGCGGCGCAGCCGGATGAAGTGTCGCAGAACGCGTAAGTCTCAGCGCATGCCGGGCAGCATGCCGCGCATGCCCTTCATGCCGCGCATCAACTTGCCCAGGCCACCCTTGCTGAACTGCTTCATCATCTTCTGCATCTGCTCGAACTGATTGAGCAGGCGGTTGACTTCCTGCACCGTAACCCCGGCGCCGGTAGCGATGCGGCGCTTGCGGCTGGCCTTGATGAGCTCGGGCTTGGCGCGTTCCAGGGGCGTCATCGAATTGATGATGCCTTCGATGCGCGCCACGGATTTCTCTTCCATGCCGGCCGGCATCTGGGCGGCAGCCTGTGCGATCTGCGCCGGCATCTTGTCCATCAGCGCCGACATGCCGCCCATCTTGCGCATCTGCGCGATCTGATCCTTGAAATCGTTGAGGTCGAAGCCCTTGCCGGACTTGAGCTTCTGAGTGATCTCGCGCGCTTTTTCTTCGTCCACCGCCAGGCGGGCGTCTTCGACCAGGCCCATGATGTCGCCCATGCCGAGGATGCGCGAGGCCATGCGGTCGGGGTAGAACTCGTCCAGGCCGGTGAGCTTTTCGCCCACGCCGGTGAACTTGATCGGCTTGCCCGTGACGTGACGCACCGACAGCGCGGCACCGCCGCGTGAATCGCCGTCGAGCTTGGTGAGCACCACGCCGGTCAGCGGCAGCGCCTCGTTGAAGGCGCGAGCGGTGTTCACCGCATCCTGGCCGAGCATGGCGTCGACCACGAACAGGGTTTCGATGGGGTTGAGCGAAGCGTGCAGGCGCTTGATCTCGTCCATCATCTGTTCGTCGATGGTCAGACGGCCGGCGGTGTCGACGAGCAGCACGTCAAAATAATGGCGGCGGGCAAAATCGAGCGCCGCCTCGGCGATGGCGACCGGCTTCTGGTCTACCGTCGACGGGAAGAACTCGGCCCCGGCCTGCTGGGTGACGGTCTGCAACTGCGTGATGGCGGCCGGACGATAGACGTCACAGGACACCGTCAGCACTTTTTTCTTCTGCTTTTCGCGCAGGAACTTGGCGAGCTTGCCGACCGTGGTGGTCTTGCCGGCGCCCTGCAGACCAGCCATCAGGATGATGGCCGGCGGCTGGGTGTTGAACGACAGCGTAGCCTGCTCGCCGCCCATCAGGGCCACCAGTTCGCCGTGCACCACGCCGACCAGGGCCTGGCCCGGCGTCAGGGAGCCGATGACTTCCTGCCCCAGGGCCTTTTCTTTGACGCGGGCCACGAATTCCTTGACCACCGGCAGCGCGACGTCTGCCTCGAGCAGCGCCATGCGCACTTCGCGCATCATGTCGCTGATGTTCTCTTCAGTCAGGCGGGCCTGGCCGCGCAGGGTTTTAACGACTTTGGCGAGGCGATTGGTCAGGTTGTCGAGCATGATGTTTCACTAATCGGGTGGGCGGCCCACGGACGGGTCGCGTCGGCGCGGATCGGGGGGCGGGCATGCACGGCGCGGCGCGTGCGCCACTGACGGATTTCGCGCCCCACGATGTACACTGCGCAAATGCCAAGTATTTTACTGCATCTCATTCCCGCCGCGATTTATGGCTTTCTGGGCGTCGCGTATTACCGCGTTGCGCCCACCGCGGCCAGCGGCCAGATCCGCCTGTGGGCGCGTTCGCTGCTGGCCATGGCGCTGGCTGTGCACGGCGCCGCCCTGTTCCGCATCATGTTCGGCACCGGGGGGCTGACCTTCGGATTCGCCACGGCGCTGTCGCTGACCATGTGGCTGACAGTCCTGATCTATTTCATCGAAAGCTTTTTTGCCCGGCTCGAAGGCCTGCTGGCCCTGGTCATGCCGGTGGCGGCGGTGTGTGCGCTGCTGCCAGCCGTCCTGCCCGGCAGTTATTACGCGGATATTCTCGATTCCTGGGTGTTCCGCGCGCATTTCCTGGTCGCCATGCTGGCTTACGGCCTGTTTACGCTGGCCGCACTGCACGCCCTCATGATGGCGCTGGCCGAACGCCAACTGCACCACGCACGCCTGTCGCGTGGCCTGTCCGGCCTGCCGCCGCTGCTGACGCTCGAAAATCTGCTGTTCCGCCTGATCAGCGTGGCGTTCGTGCTGCTCACGCTGACCGTGATCTCGGGCGTGTTCTTTACCGAAGAAGTCTTCGGCAAGCCGCTGACCTTCTCGCACAAGACGGTATTCACCATCGCGTCGTGGCTGGTCTTCGGCGCCTTGCTGGTCGGCCGCCGCGTACGCGGCTGGCGCGGGCGCACCGCCCAGCGCTGGACCCTGGCCGGCTTCGTGTTCCTGCTGCTGGCCTACGTGGGCACGCGCTTCGTACTCGAATTGCTGCTGCACCGGACCTGATTCGCCGCGCCGCCCGGCGCGCCCCACCCTCGCATCGCCGCCTCGGCGGCCCCAAGGAGACGCCCATGCGTATTGCCAACAACGTGACGGAACTGATCGGCAACACGCCGCTGGTCCGCCTCAATCGTGTCACCGCCGGCATCGACGGCACCGTGCTGGCCAAGCTGGAATTCTTCAATCCGGCCCACAGCGTGAAGGACCGCATCGCCATCGCCATGATCGAAGCGGCCGAAAAAGCCGGCAAGATCACGCCCGACACCGTCGTCCTGGAGCCGACTTCCGGCAACACCGGCATCGGCCTGGCCATGGTGTGCGCGGCGCGTGGCTACAAGTGTGCCTTCGTGATGCCGGAGACCATGAGCCGCGAGCGTCGCCTGCTGCTCAAGGCCTACGGCGCCGAACTGATCCTCACGCCGGGGCCGGAAGGCATGCCCGGCGCCGTCAAGCGCGCCGCCGAGATGGCCGCCGCCGACAGCCGTTACTTCATTCCGCAGCAGTTCGAAAACCCCGCCAACCCGGCCATCCACCGCAACACCACAGCGGAAGAAATCTGGCGCGATACCGACGGTCAGGTCGATCTGTTCGTCGCCGGCGTGGGCACCGGCGGCACCGTGACGGGCGTGGGCGAAGTGCTCAAGGCGCGCAAGCCGGGCGTGCAGGTGTTCGCCGTCGAACCCGAAGCCAGCCCGGTACTGTCCGGCGGGGCGCGCGGCCCCCACCCCATCCAGGGGATCGGCGCCGGTTTCGTGCCGGGGGTGCTGAATACCGCTGCCTATGATGAAGTCATCAAGGTGGGCAATGCCGAAACCTTCGACATGGCTCGCCGCCTGGCAACCGAAGAAGGCCTGCTGGTAGGCATCTCGTCCGGCGCCGCCGTGGCGGCCGCCCTGCAGGTGGCCAAGCGGCCGCAGAACGCCGGCAAGACCACCGTGGTGATTATCCCGTCGTTCGGCGAGCGCTATCTGTCGACCGCGCTGTATGAACATCTGAGCGTCTGAACCCCGCCCCGACGGCCTCGCTCGACGAAAAAAAACGGCGCCTACGGGCGCCGTTTTCATGTGCATCGCGTCAGTGACGCGGGCCACGGTCGGGGCCGTGGTCCGGCCCATGATCGTGATCGTGCCCACGTCCGGGATTGCGATCCGGGCCCGGACGATGGTCGTCATGGCGCGGGTCGCGGCGATCGGGGGCGCGCCCATGGCGTTCGCGATAGGCCGGCACGTATTGCTTCTGGTACCAGCTGTCCTTAACGAAATACACCGGCTGCCCGCAGGCCCCGTAACGACCACAGTAGCGGGTCCAGTTGCGGGCATGCGCCGGCGGCACATGCATATAGACCGGCTGGCGCACCACGCCGACCGGCACTGCCTGCACCACGACGGGCGCGGTATTGACGAGCACCGGCTGCGGATAGTCGCCGATGTCGATGCGGCCATAAAAACCCGGCTCGCCCACACTGATGGAAACGCCCACATTGGCGGCGAACGCGCTGGCCGTGGTGGCACACAGGGCGCTCGCGATCAGGAGGTGTTTCAGCGTCATGAGTAGTCCTTTTATCCGTCATACAGGGGGCGGACACATTGCCTGTGCAACCGTGTCCGTCCCTGCATAGTTGCGGCAAAGGGCTCAGGGAGGCGTTACGCTTTGCAAGGAGATATTTCTTGCGTAAAGATCCGCAAACACTTACGCAGAGGGGTTTTCTGCCCCTGCCAGCAAGGCCGGCAACCCATATTCTTCGACGAAAGCCAGGAAGGCCGTGAGTGCGGCGGGTTGATGCGCCCGTCCGGCGCTGATCACCCAATACTCATTTGTCGTAGGCGGCGCCGCCGGCAGCACCACTCGTAGCCGACCGGCGGCAAGCTGTGTGCGGCACATGAAATACGGCAACAGGGCGATACCCATGCCCTCGATTGCCATTTCGCCCAATTGCAGCAGGCTGTTGCTGACGTGCACGGCGCGCGGCGCCACGACGTGCAGCGCCCCGTCGGCCAGCAGGGGCCAACGTGGCAACGGGTGATGGATCAGCGCGGCATGGCGGGCCACATCCGAAGGGCCGGCCGGCTCGCCCCACTCGTCCAGGTAGGCGGGCGACGCCACCAGCACGCGGCGAATGGTGGCCAGGCGCCGCGACACGAAACTCGAATCGGCCAGCACCCCGGTGCGAAATGCCAGATCGATACGCTCGGCGACCAGATCGAGATGGGCATCGGTAACCACACAATCCACGCGCACGCCGGGATGGCGCGCATGAAATGCCGTGATCAGCGCAGGAAACAACCGAATGCCGGAGGCTTCCGGCACGGTGATGCGCAGTGCCCCGGTGGGGGCCTCACGCAGGCGCGACATGGTGGCATTGGCGGCCTCGGCGGCATCGACCACCTTGCGGCATTCGGCGTGATAGATCTGTCCGGCATGCGTCAGGCTCAATCGGCGCGTGGTGCGCACGATCAGGCGCACGCCGAGCGAGGCTTCCAGTTGCGCGATGCGCTGGCTGACGGTGGACTTGGGCAGGCCCAGCAGCCGTGCCGCAGCGGTGAAAGAGCCGCTGTCGGCCACCTGGGCGAAGATGGCCATGTGTTCCAGGTCGAGCATGGATTGTCCATCCACACGAACAAAATGTCCGCATTTTACCGTCTAATCAAACAGCGGCAGGCGCCCTACACTCCAGGCATCCCTTCACGGAGACCATCATGAAAGCCGTCGGCCTGCATCAATACCTGCCCATCGACCACCCCGATTCGCTGCTCGATGTCGAGTTGCCCACGCCGCAACCTGCCGAGCACGATCTGCTCGTGCGCATCGAAGCCATCGCCGTGAATCCGGTCGACACCAAGGTGCGCGCCCCCAAGGCCCATCGTGAGGAACAGCCACGCGTGCTGGGCTGGGATGCGGCGGGTGTGGTCGAGGCGGTGGGCGGCGCGGTAACGCTGTTCAAGCCCGGCGACCGCGTGTTCTATGCCGGCAGCATCATCCGCCCTGGCTGCAACGCCGAGTTGCAAGTGGTCGACGAACGCATCGCCGGCCGCATGCCGGCGTCGCTGAGCTTCGCCGAAGCGGCCGCCCTGCCACTCACGACGTTGACGGCATGGGAATCGCTCTTCGATCGCCTGCACATCGACACGACGGGCAAGGATGCCGGCAAGAGCCTGCTGATCGTCGGCGGCGCCGGCGGCGTAGGCTCGATCGCCATCCAGCTGGCCAAACAGGTGGCCGGCCTGCGCGTGGTGACCACCGCCTCGCGCGAGGCATCGGCCCGCTGGTGCCGCGAACTGGGTGCCGACGACATCATCGATCACAACGGTGACATGGTGGCGCAGGCCAAGGCGTTGGGCGTGGCGCAATTCGATTACATCGCCTGCTTCAACGACACCGACGCACATTTTCCGGCCATGGCCAGCCTCATCCGTCCGCTGGGCACCATCGTCACCATCGTCGAAAACGCCCGGCCGATCCAGGTCGAACTGCTCAAGGCCAAGAGCGCCGCCTTCGCATGGGAATTCATGTTCACGCGTTCGAGCTTCCAGACGCCCGACATGATCGAGCAACATCGGCTGCTCAACCATGTCGGCCAGCTGATCGACGCCGGCCGCATCCGCACCACCCTGGGCGAACGCCTCGGACCGATCAACGCCACCAACCTCAAGCGCGCGCACAAGGCGCTGGAAGCCGGCCACGTCGTCGGCAAGCTGGTGCTCGAAGGCTTCTGACCCACGCACGGCGCGATGTGCCCGCCCTTTCGAGCGGGCCCGTGGCGCATCGGCGTCCGACTCGCTACGCTGTGCCAGCGCACAACGCAGCGAGGTTCGGAACCATGCACATCGATTGGAATGCATTCACGCCCTGGAGCGCCCTGGCGGGTGGCGCCTTGATCGGGCTCGCCGCCGCCCTGCTGATCCTGGGCAGCGGCCGCGTAGCCGGCATCAGCGGCATCGTCGGGGGCCTGCTGCGCTTTCAGCCCACCGACATCGGCTGGCGCATCGCGTTCGTCGTCGGCATCGTCGGCGCCCCCTGGGTGTGGGAGCTGTCCACCGCCCTTCCCATGGCGCGCATCGAGGCCGGCTGGGGTGCGATCCTGCTGGCGGGGCTGCTGGTCGGAGTGGGCTCCCGATATGGTTCCGGCTGCACCAGCGGCCATGGTGTCTGCGGCCTGGCACGCCTGTCGCCGCGCTCGCTGGCGGCCACGCTGGCATTCATGGCCAGCGGCTTCGCCACGGTGTTCGTGGTGCGCCATCTGTTTGGCATGTGAGGCCATCATGAACCGTGGCATCGCATTCATCAGCGGCCTGCTCTTCGGACTCGGGCTGCTGCTCTCGGGCCTGGCCAATCCGGCCAAGGTACTGGCGTTCCTGGATCTGTTCGGCGCCTGGGACCCATCGCTGGCACTGGTCATGCTGGGCGCTATCGCGGTGTCGTCACCGGCCTTTGCGCTTGCCCGCCGCCGTCGGCGCGCCATGAGCGGCGCCCCCATGCAACTGCCCAGCGCACGCCAGATCGACGGCCGCCTCATCGGCGGCAGTCTGCTGTTCGGGCTGGGCTGGGGGCTTGCCGGCGTCTGCCCGGGGCCGTCACTGGTCCTGCTTGGCGGCGGCAGCGCTCAAGGCGCGGCGTTCGTGCTGGCGATGCTGGTGGGCATGGCCTTGTTCGAGTGGCACCAGGGGCGCACCGAACCCTGAGCGGGGCACAGGCCCCGTTCATGTCCGGCGAGGCGCGGGCTCAGATACCACCGCCCAGATCGAAGGTGTTGGCGTCCAGCGCCTGATCGCCCTGGAAGACGCGGATGTTGCGCGGACGCAGCCAGACGTTCTGGCCGGCCTGCAGATGCAGTTGATCGTGCCGCTCGCGCGACAGTTCGACTTCAAAGATCTCGCCCTGGTGCTCGACCTCCACGCGCACCAGCGGGCCGATGGCCTGTACGTGCTGCACGCGCGCCGCCAGGCTGCCGCTCTCTTCGAGTCCAAGGATTTCGATGTCATGGGGGCGCACGAAGGCGACCGTCTCGTCGGCGCTTTTTTCCTCAGCCCTGCCGACCTCGGCCCACTGTCCGTGCACACGGCTGTGGAACACGTTGACGTTGCCCAGAAAGCGATACACGAAAGGTGTGGCGGGCGCGGTGTAGACCTCGTCCGGCGACCCCACCTGCTCGATATGCCCTTTGTTCATGACGACCACGCGGTCGGCCACTTCGAGCGCTTCTTCCTGGTCGTGGGTCACGAATACCGATGCGATATGCATTTCATCGTGCAGGCGGCGCAGCCAACGGCGCAGTTCCTTGCGCACCTGCGTATCGAGGGCGCCGAACGGTTCGTCCAGCAACAGCACCTTGGGCTCGACCGCCAGGGCGCGCGCCAGGGCGATGCGCTGGCGCTGGCCGCCGGAGAGCTGCGAAGGGTAGCGTTCGGCCAGCCAGTCCAGTTGCACGAGGCTCAGCAGCTTCATGACGCGATCGCGGATTTCGGCTTCGGCGGGGCGTTCGTGGCGCGGCTTGACGCGCAGGCCGAAGGCGACGTTCTCGAACACGCTCATGTGGCGGAACAGCGCGTAATGCTGGAACACGAAGCCGACCTTGCGCTCACGCGTGTGCACGTGGGTGGCGTCCTCGCCACTGAAGAGCACGGCACCCTGATCGGCCGATTCCATGCCGGCGATGATGCGCAGCAGCGTGGTCTTGCCGCAGCCGGACGGGCCGAGCAGAGCCACCAGCTCGCCCGCCGGAATATCCAGCGACACGTTGTCCAGCGCCACGAAATTGCCGAAGCGCTTGGTGATGTTCCTGACCTCGATACCCATTATGCGTGTCCTTTTTCAGCCGGCAGATCGGCGTTGAGCATGACGGTCTCCTTGTGCATGCGCCATTCGACGACGACCTTGGCGACGAGCGTCACCAGCGCCAGCAAACCCAGCACCGAGGCGGCGGCGAAGGCGCCGACGGCGTTGTATTCGTTGTAGAGAATCTCGACGTGCAGCGGCAGCGTGTTGGTCTCGCCACGGATGTGGCCCGACACCACCGACACCGCGCCGAATTCGCCCATGGCGCGCGCGTTGGCGAGGATCACGCCGTACAGCAGCCCCCACTTGATGTTGGGCAGCGAGACGCGCCAGAACATCTGCGGGCCGTTGGCGCCGAGCGACACGGCGGCTTCTTCTTCGTCCTTGCCCTGTGCCTGCATGAGCGGAATCAGCTCACGCGCGATGTACGGCACGGTGATGAACATGGTGGCGATGATCATGCCCGGCAGCGCGAAGATGATCTTGATGTTGTGCGCCGACAGCCACGGGCCGAGCCAGCCGTTGGCACCGAAGATCAGGATGAACAGCAGGCCGGCCACCACCGGGCTGACCGCGAACGGCAGGTCGATCAGGGTGGTGAGCAGGCTCTTGCCGCGAAAATCGAACTTGGCGATGGCCCAGGCGGCGGCCACGCCGAACACGATGTTGAACGGCAGCACGATCAATGCAATCACCACCGTCAGGCGGATGGCGGCCAGGGTTTCCGGCTCATGCAGCGCCTGCCAGAACATGGCGGCGCCCTGGCGGAAGGCTTCCTGGAACACCGTTGCCAGCGGCAGCCCCAGGAACAGCAACAGGAACAGCAGCGCGACGGTGATCAGTGACCAGCGCACCAGGCGTGATTCGGTATTGATGCGTTGTTGTCTCATGCCGTCACCCCCGCCTCGACGCGGCGCCCGCTATGACGATTGGCGGCCCACCATTGCAGCAGATTGATGAGCAACAGCAGCACGAAGGAAATCACCAGCATCACCACGGCCAGCACCGTGGCCCCGACGATGTCGTATTGCTCGAGCTTGGAGATGATCAGCAGCGGCGTGATTTCCGATACAAGCGGCATGTTGCCGGCAATGAAGATCACCGAACCGTATTCGCCGACGGCGCGCGAGAACGACAGCGCGAACCCCGTCAGCAGCGCCGGGAACAGCGCCGGCAGCAACACGCGCCAGAAGGTCTGCCAGCGCGTGGCGCCCAGCGTCGAAGCGGCTTCTTCGACTTCCGGCTCGATGTCTTCGATGACCGGCTGCACCGTGCGCACCACGAAGGGAATGCCGATGAAGATCAGCGCCACCACGATGCCCCAGGGCGTAAACGCGATCTTGAAGCCAGCCGGCTCGATGAGGCTGCCGATCCAGCCATTGCTGGCATACAGCGTGGTCAGCGTGATGCCGGCCACGGCGGTGGGCAGAGCGAACGGCAGGTCGACGAAGGCATCGACGACGCGGCGGCCGAAAAAGTCATAGCGCACCAGCACCCAGGCCACGATCAGCCCGAAGAACACGTTGACCACGGCCGCCAGGGCCGAGCATCCGAACGTGATCCGGTAGGCCGCCAAGGCGCGCTCGGAGGTGGCGACCTCCCAGAACTGCGGCCAGGTCAGCGTGGTGCTCTTGAGGATCAGGCCGCCCAGCGGGATCAGTACCAGCAAGGACAGGTACACCAGTGCGTAGCCCAGCGACAGCTTGAAACCGGGCAATACGTTCTTTTTGTTGTGTCGAGCCATGAATGGAAAGCATCGGGACGGTGAAAAGCGCGCCCCTGGAAAGACCAGCGGGCGCCCGCAGCGCCCGCAAGAGTATCACCGCATGGCCCGCGCCAGTGACCCGCGCGGGTTATGCGGCGATGACGGCTTACTTGAGCTGATAGAGCTGGTCGAAGCTGCCGCCATCCTTGAAGTGGGTGGCCACGGCCTTGTCCCAGCCGCCGAAGGTTTCGTCGACGCTGAAGGTCTTGATCGCCGGGAACTGCGCAGCGTGCTTCTTCAGGACCTCGGCGTCACGCGGACGCAGGTAGTTTTCCGCTGCGTTCTCCTGGCCTTCCTTGGACCACAGGTATTCGAGGTAAGCCTGCGCGGCGGCGCGGGTGCCCTTCTTGTCGACGACCTTGTCGACGATGGCGACCGGCATTTCGGCCAGGATCGACTGGCTCGGATACACCGTCTCGAAGTTGCCGCGACCGAATTCCTTGGCGATCAGTTCGGCTTCGGATTCGAAGGTGATCAGCACGTCGCCCTGACCACGCTGCATGAACGAGGTCGTGGCATCGCGCCCGCCCGAGGCGAACAGCGGCGTGTTCTTGAGCAGCTTGCCGACGAATTCGGCGGCCGTCTTGTCATTGCCGCCCGGCTGCTTGAGGGCGTAGCCCCATGCGGCCAGATACGAATAGCGGCCGTTACCCGTGTTCTTGGGGTGCGGGATGATGATCTTGACGTCGGCCTTGACCAGGTCTGCCCAATCCTTGATGCCCTTGGGGTTGCCCTTGCGGACGATGAAAATCATCGTCGAGGTGTACGGCGAAGCGTTGTTGGGGAATTTCTTCTCCCAATCCTTGGCCACCAGGCCCTTGGAGGCCAGGAAGTTGACGTCGGTGGCCTGGTTCATGGTGACCACGTCGGCTTCCAGGCCGTCGGCTACGGCGCGCGCCTGCGCGGTGGAACCGGCGTGTGATTGCTTGACTTCGACCGTGGTGCCCGTCTTGGCCTTGTAGGCGGCGATGAACTTGGGGTTGTAGTCGCGGAAGACGTCGCGTGCCACATCGTAGGACACGTTGAGCAGCGAGACCTGTTGGGCCTGTGCAGCCTGGATGCCGAAAGCCAGGCTGGTGACGGCCAGCACCTTGAGCAGCGTGGTCGATTTCATATTGGGAACAGCTCCGTTGGGATTCGAGACGGATCGATTATCCGGAAAAGTCTATTTCCAACAAATAACAAAAAGAGCGTGTTCTTATGAAAAAACGGAATAACAGATTCAGTCCGCCACGCGGCGAAGCTGCCAGAACAGGGACCAATCGAAGGGCGCCCACACCGGCGTGCGTACGCCGATGTCGCCCAAAGCGCGGCGCACCCACTCGTTGCAGGTAAAAAACAGGTTGTAATGCCCGCGCGCCTCGAAGAACACGTCGTAATCGCCATACGAATGCCCGGCCAGTTGCTGGGGTCGGCCCTGGGCATCGGGCAGGAAGGCCGCCTGCGTGTAGCGCGCCAGGCGCAGGTAGTCGGCCTCCGACAACACGATGGGGATGGCGCGTGGGCCGGGCGCGGGGCGTGGCAGGTATTCCACGTGCATGAGCGTGGCATCCAGGCCGGAGGCGGCCCAGAGGGCGGTGGATACTTTCAGATCACGCCAGCGCGGGGTATCGATGAAAAAGCGGCGGTCACCCCAACCGATTTCGACGTAGTCGAAATGCGCCGGCAAGGGCTTGCCACGCGTGGCCGCCAGCGCCGGGCCGGGCGGCAGCAAGGCATGCCAGTCGATGCCCGCCGCACGTGCCGGGAACGCCAGCGAGGCGTGCACGCCGTTGGTGGTCAGCCACACCGTGACGCCTTGCGACGCAGGCCGCCAGGGCCGATGCATCGGCACCACTCCCAGCACCGCCATCGCGCCGGCGTAGGTCACGACGAAACAACACAGGATCGCCAGCAACCAGATCATGATGCGGCTCAGCCTGCGCGCGTTCACAATTTGACGTGCGGACCCATGATGCGGCGATAGAACTCATGAAAGTGCTGCATGCCGTCCTCCATGGGCGACTGATACGGCCCCCACTCGTTCTTGCCCTGCTTGTAGAGGGCCCGGCGGCCGCGGTCCATGCGCTCTCCGATTTCGTCGTCCTCGATGGCGGTCTCCATGTAGGCCGCCTGTTCGGCTTCGATGAATTCCGGCTCGAAGGCGGCGATCTCTTCCGGGTAATAGAATTCGACCACGTTGAGCGTCTTGTCGACCGCCTGGGGCACCAGGGTGCTGACCACCAGCACGTGCGGATACCACTCCACCATGATGTTCGGGTAGTAAGTCAGCCAGATGGCGCCCTGCGGCGGATGCTCGCCGCCGTAATAATCGAGCACCGCCTTGTGCCAGCGCGCATAGGCAGCGCTGCCAGGCTTGGTGAGCGAGGTGATGCCCACTTTTTGCACCGAATACCAGTCGCCGAACTGCCAGGCCAGATCGTCGCAGGTGACGAAACTGCCCAGGCCCGGGTGGAACGGCACGACGTGGTAGTCCTCAAGATAGACCTCGATGAAGGTCTTCCAGTTGTAGTTGCACTCGTGGCGTTCAACGCGGCCCAGCACGTAGCCGCTGAAATCCAGCGCGCCGCCGACTTTCATGCCGGCCAGATCGGTATTGGCCGAGCGCGGGCCGCGGAACAGCAGGCCGTTCCAGGATTCGAGCGTGGCACGGTCGAGGTTGAGGCACGGGTTGTTCGGAAAATGCGGCGCACCGATGAGCTGGCCGGCGTTGTCGTAGGTCCAGCGGTGGATCGGGCAGACAATGTTGCGCGCCTTGCCCTGGCCTTCGAACATGATGGCCTGGCGATGGCGGCAGATGTTCGACAGCAGATCGACCCCGTGTTCGCCGCGCATCAGCATCTTGGCGTGGTCCATCCAGCCCAGGGTGCTGTAATCGCCGGCCGTGGGCACCATCAGCTCGTGGCCGACGTAACCGGGGCCATTATCGAAGAGCAGACGCTTCTCGAGCGCGAAGATTTCTTCGTCGAAATAGGCGGAAACGGGTAGCTGAACGGCGGCAGGAGCAAGCGCGGCAGCAGAAACAATGTCGGACATCCCCAACCTCCAAGCGTGCAAGAGCCGCCGGAAACGAAAAGCCGTCGATTATAATTGGCCGATTCTGCCGGGGCGAGACCCCACAAAAAACAACGATCACACGGATTTGCGCCAGCATCCCGCAAGCGACATGCCCTCAAAAGAACCGAACCCGCCCATGAGCTTCGAGGCAGCCATCGCCGAGCTCGAACGCATCGTCCATACGATGGAAACGGGCGAACTGCCGCTCGAAGAATCGCTGCAGAACTATCAACGCGGCATTGCGCTGCTGCGGCAATGCCGTGGCACGCTGGAGGCGGCCGAGCAGCGCATCCGCGTACTCGAAAACGGCGAGTTGAACGACGCGCCCGACCTGGACAACGCATGACGACGCTTTCATTTCCCGACTGGATGGCCCACGTCCAGCGCCACACCGAAGCGGCCCTGGCCGCCCACCTGCCCACCCCGCACCTCGCGCCGGAGCGCCTGCACGAGGCCATGCGCTACACCGCGCTGGGCGGCGGCAAGCGCATTCGTCCGCTGCTGGCCCACGCAGCCGGCGAACTGGCCGGCGCACCGGCGGCGGCGGTCGAGGTAGCGGCCTGTGCGGTCGAATGCATCCATGTGTACTCGCTCGTCCACGACGACATGCCGTGCATGGACGACGACGTGCTGCGCCGGGGCAAGCCCACCGTACACATCGAATACGATGAAGCCACCGCGCTGCTGGTGGGCGACGCCCTGCAGACGCAGGCCTTTGAGTTGCTCAGCGCGCCAGGCGTCTTCGCCGATCCGGTGCGCCAGTTGCGCGCCATCGCCCTGCTCGCCCGCGCCTCGGGTTCGCGCGGCATGGCCGGTGGCCAGGCCATCGATCTGGCCTCCGTCGGCCAGGCGCTGACGCGGCCCGAGCTGGAATTCATGCATATCCACAAGACCGGTGCGCTGATTCGTGCGGCGGTCCAGTTGGGCGCCCTGGCCGGTGAGCTGGACGACGCCTCGCATGAACGGCTCGACCACTACGCCAAGAACGTCGGCCTGCTCTTCCAGGTGGTCGACGACATCCTCGACGCCGTCGCCGACACCGCCACGCTGGGCAAGACGGCCGGCAAGGATGCCGCCCACAACAAGCCAACCTATGTCAGCATCCTCGGCCTCGAACAGGCCCGCGAACTGGCGGGCGAACTGGCCGACGCGGCGCGCGGCGCCCTGGCAGGCTTCGGCGAACGCGCAACGCGCCTGCGCGAATTGGCCGACTACATCGTCAACCGGCCGTTTTGACCACGCATCGCGTGGCCGACAGAGAACCAGAACAACTTCCTATGCCGTCTTACCCGCTGCTGGAAAACATCCAATCGCCCGCCGATCTGCGCCAGCTGGACCGCAAGCAACTGCCCGCGCTGGTCGATGAACTGCGTGCTTTCTTGCTCGAATCGGTCTCCCGCACGGGCGGCCATCTGTCGTCGAACCTGGGCACGGTCGAACTGACCATCGCCCTGCACTACGTGTTCGACACGCCGAACGATCGCATCGTATGGGACGTCGGCCACCAGACCTACGGCCACAAGGTACTTACCGGGCGCCGTGACGCCATGGCCGGCTTGCGCCAGCACGGAGGCATCTCGGGCTTTCCGCGCCGCTCCGAAAGCCCCTTCGATACGTTTGGCACGGCTCACTCCTCGACCTCGATCTCGGCTGCGCTGGGCATGGCGGAAGCCTCACGCCAGACCGGGCAGGATCGCAAGGCCATCGCCGTCATCGGTGACGGCGCGCTGTCCGCCGGTATGGCCTTTGAAGCGCTCAACAACGCCGGCGTGATGGACGACGACCTGCTCGTCATCCTCAACGACAATGAAATGTCGATCTCGCCGCCGGTGGGCGCACTGACCAAGATCCTGGCGCGCCTGCTGTCGGGCCGGACCTTCAACGCCGCGCGCCGCGCCGGTGAGAAGGTCCTGGGCGTGTCGCAGTCGATGCTGGAAATCGCCAAACGCGTCGAAGAACATGTCAAAGGCATGATCACGCCGGGCACCCTGTTCGAGGAGTTCGGCTTTAACTACATCGGCCCCATCGACGGCCACGATCTGGACGCCCTGGTGCCCACCCTGCAGAACCTGCGCAAGCTGCGCGGGCCGCAGTTTCTGCACATCGTCACGCGCAAGGGGCATGGCTACAAGCTGGCCGAGGCCGATCCGGTGCTCTACCACGGCGTGGCCAAGTTCGACCACACGGCGGGCATCCAGGTTGGCAAAGGCGGCGGCAAGGTTACTTACACCCAGGTCTTTTCCGACTGGCTGTGCGACATGGCCGCCCACGACCCACGCCTGGTGGCCATCACGCCCGCCATGCGCGAAGGCTCGGGTCTGGTGCGCTTCGAGCAGGAATACCCCACGCGCTATTTCGATGTCGGCATTGCCGAGCAGCATGCGGTGACCTACGCGGCGGGCCTGGCCTGCGACGGCGTCAGGCCGGTGGTGGCGATCTACTCCACCTTCCTGCAACGCGCCTATGACCAGCTCATCCACGACGTCGCCCTGCAGAATCTGCCCGTCATGTTCGCGGTGGATCGGGGCGGCCTGGTCGGTGCCGACGGCGCCACGCACCATGGCTCGTTCGACCTGTCGTTCATGATGTGCATCCCCAACATGGTGGTGATGACCCCCAGTGACGAAGACCAGTGCCGCCGCATGCTGAGCACCGCCTTCCGCCACGACGGACCAGCGGCCGTGCGCTATCCGCGCGGCAGCACCACCGGCCGGGCACCGGCGGCAACGCTCGACACCATTCCCATTGGTACCGGCGAGGTGCGACGCCAAGGCCGGCGCGTGGCCTTCCTGGCTTTCGGCCCGCTGTTGCATGAGGCCCTCAAGGCGGCCGAATCCCTGGACGCCACCGTGGCGGACATGCGCTTTGCCAAGCCGCTGGATCTCGCGCTGATACTCGAATTGGCCGCCACGCACGATCTGCTGGTGACCATCGAAGAGAACGCCGTGGTCGGCGGAGCCGGCAGCGAAGTAGCCCGCGCCCTGGAAGAAGCCGGAGTCGCCAAACCCTTGCTGCGCCTGGGTTTGCCGGATCATTTCATCGATCACGGCGACCAGCAGCAGTTGCTGGCGGACATTGGCCTGGACGCCGCCAGTATTGTCGAAACGGTGCAGCGCAGGCTTGCGAAATAGGCGTCGGCTATGAGTCAAATAGTTGAGTTCTTTAATCAACTATCTTAGACTCATTTTCACGACCCAACGGCGCAAGCCGCATTCATCCGGTGGCGGCTCACCGCCACCGCTCAGAAGATCGAAAGCTCATGCAGAACACATTGCAAGCCCCCAGCAGTGCCATGCCTGACGTGCAGGGCTCTGAAGACCGCCGCCACATTGCCATCGACAAGGTCGGCATCAAGTCGATCCGCCATCCGGTCGGCGTCAAGGACCGCGCCGAAGGCGTGCAGCACACCGTCGCCACGTTCAACATGTACGTCGGCCTGCCGCACAATTTCAAGGGCACGCACATGTCGCGCTTCGTTGAGATCCTCAACACCTGCGACCGCGAAATTTCGGTGGAGAACTTCGAGCCGATGCTGCGCCAGATGGTGCAGCGCCTCGAAGCCGAGACCGGCCACATCGAGATGACCTTCCCGTACTTCGTCAACAAGACGGCTCCGGTGTCAGGCGTCAAGAGCCTGCTCGACTACGAAGTGACCTTCATTGGCGAGATCCGCGCCGGCGGCGAATACAGCTTCAAGATGTCAGTGGTCGTTCCGGTCACGAGCCTGTGTCCGTGCTCCAAGAAGATCTCGGAATACGGCGCGCACAACCAGCGCTCGCACGTCACCGTGACAGCCGAAATCAACGACCACATCTGGCTCGAAGAGATCATCCAGATGGTCGAAGGCCAGGCTTCGTGCGAACTCTACGGCCTGCTCAAGCGCCCGGACGAAAAGTTCGTGACCGAGCGCGCCTACGACAATCCGAAGTTTGTCGAAGACATGGTGCGCGACGTGGCAGCACAACTGAATGCGGAAAAACGCATCGACGCCTATGTGGTCGAATCGGAGAACTTCGAATCGATCCACAACCACTCGGCCTACGCCCTGATCGAAAAAGACAAGCGCAAGCAATAAGGCGAGCCCGAACGCCTCCAACCCCAGCCCGGCCCGCCTTGCGCGGCCGGGCTTTTGTTTGTCCACCGCCCCATGACACGCAATACATCCATCAAGCTGGTCGCCTTCGACGCCGACGACACCCTGTGGCGTTGCCAGGATCATTTCGACGCCGCACAGACCGAATTCGAGCGCATGCTCGCCGCCTATGTCGACATCGACAACCACCGCGTCGCCGAGCGGCTGCTGGCCATCGAACAAGCCAATATCGCGCTGTTCGGCTATGGCGTAAAAGGCATGGCGCTATCGATGATCGAAGCGGCCATCGAAATGACCGACGCGCGCATCTCGGCCACCGACCTGCACCGCATCCTGACAATCGCCAAGGACATGCTGAGCCAACCGGTCGAATTGCTGCCCGGTATCCGCGCGGCGGTCGAGGCCATCGCGGCAACGCACGATGTCGTCCTCATCACCAAGGGCGATCTGTTTCACCAGGAAGCGAAGATCGCGGCCTCCGGCATGGCCGAGCAATTCCGCCGCATCGAGATCGTCAGCGAAAAAGACGAGGCCACCTATGCGCGCCTGCTGGAGCAATTCGGCATCGCCGCTCACGAGCTGATGATGATCGGCAACTCGCTGCGCTCGGATATCCTGCCCATCCTGGCGCTCGGCGGCTGGGGTGTATACATGCCCTACCACTCCACCTGGCAGCACGAGGCCGGCGACACCTGCCCGACCGATCACCCCCGGCTGGCCTGCGCGAGCGCGCCGTCCGACCTGCCGGCGGCAGTTGCCGAACTGGTCCGTCGCGCCACCTGAAGCGTACAGGCAACAAAAAACCCGCCGGCTTGCGCGGGCGGGTTTTTGCAAAACGCAATCCAGTGAAGGATTAGCGCTTCGAGAATTGCTTGCGGCGACGGGCCTTGTGGAAACCGACCTTTTTACGTTCGACTTCACGGGCATCGCGAGTGACGTAGCCGGCCTTCTTCAGCGACGGCTTCAGTTCCGGATCGAAATCGATCAGCGCGCGGGTGATGCCGTGACGCACGGCACCCGCCTGACCCGATTCACCACCACCGGCGACGTTCACCAGGATGTCGAAGCGGTCGACCGTCTCGGTCAGTTGCAGCGGTTGGCGCACGATCATACGACCGGTTTCGCGCGAGAAGAATTCGTCGACCGGCTTGCCGTTGACGACGATCTTGCCGGAACCGGCCTTGATGAATACGCGAGCCACCGCAGTCTTGCGACGACCAGTACCGTAGTTATATTGTCCGACGGGCATGAATTGCTCCTGAATTAGATCTCAAGTGCTTTCGGTTGCTGCGCGCTGTGCGGGTGTTCAGCACCGGCGTAGCACTTCAGCTTCTTCAGCATGGCGTAACCGAGCGGGCCCTTCGGCAGCATGCCCTTGACGGCCTTTTGCAGCACGCGCTCAGGGAAGCGTTGTTGCAGCTTGGTGAAATTGGTTTCGTAGATACCGCCCGGGTAGCCCGAGTGACGGTAGTACTTTTTGTCTTGGGCCTTGTTGCCCGTCACGCGCAGCTTGTCGACGTTCACGACGATGATGAAATCACCCGTGTCGACGTGCGGCGTGTAGATCGCCTTGTGCTTGCCGCGCAGGCGGTGCGCGATTTGGCTGGCCAGACGGCCGAGCACCTTGTCGGTCGCGTCGACGACAAACCAGTCGTGCGTGACCTCATGGGGCTTTGCGGAAAACGTACCCATTTCAACTTCCCTTTGAGTTTCTTGGAAACCTTGTTGTTTTCGCTTTGGCGCACACGGGTTGGACCCATGCGAACAGCCAAAACAGGACAAAGCATCCCGCTTTTTGCGGGAAGCTAATGACTATAGAACGGATATGGGGATGTGTCAATGCAAAGCCGTGCCGGCCGGCCCTGCGAACTGGACCGGAGCCATTCGCTGCCGCCCTGCGTTGGCCAGGGGCGGTCGGCGCATGGACACCGTGCGGTGCGCACGATCCGAAAAGGCAAAAAAAAAAACGCAGCTCGGTTAGAGCTGCGCCAAGTCCACACCAAAGGAGGAGGGTGGAGGAGACACTGGTTGGATCGGCCTTGGCTTACTCACAAAGCACGATCGGCATGGATTGAATTATCACTACATCCCTTGTGCGACGCAAGAAAAATCTAGCTCTTGCACTCACAATTGTTTCTATCCCTAAATAAATCTGTCTTATGCGATGTTTCAAATTGTAACGTCTTCATTTTTATGGAACTTTTGTATCGTCCCAATTTACGGAATTCGATCCGTGAAGACACCAATAAACACACAAAACCGATTATCCGACGATTGATCGCTGCAATGCAACATGGCACCAAACGTCTTATTCATTCCGCATTATTGCCGCCGTGGCGACAGGCGCCAGTGAAGTGCCCGTCGGTACGTAAATGTCATGCAGCCGAGCTATCCACCGGTGCGCCCGCCCGGCGGGCCGCGTCGGCACCGCGCCGCGCCAACTCGTCGGCACGCTCGTTTTCCGGATGGCCGGCGTGACCGCGCACCCATAGCCATTCGATGCGGTGGAGGGCCGTGGCGGCATCCAGTGCTCGCCACAGATCCTCGTTCTTGACCGGCTTCTTGTCGGCAGTCTTCCAGCCGCGCGCCTTCCAGCCATGAATCCACTCGGAAATACCCTTCTGCACATACTGCGAATCGGTGTACAGGCGAACTGACACCGGTCGCTTGAGGGCGGAGAGCGCACGGATGACGGCCATCATTTCCATGCGGTTGTTGGTGGTCTGCGGCTCGCCGCCCCACAGTTCTTTCTCTGCCGTACCGGCGCGCAGGATGGCGCCCCATCCCCCGGGGCCGGGATTGCCACTGCAGGCGCCGTCGGTGAAGATTTCGATCTGGTCCAGTTGCTCCACGTGATTCGTCCCGTCGTCAGAATGGGCGGCGAGACTACCCGGCTTTGGGCGGACCGCCAATGCCGTCGTGCAGAACGGGCCGCACAGGCATACGGCGCTGCGTCACCGGAACCATGGCTTTTTTGCGCTGATCCGCCTCGCGCCAGGACGGCATGATCAGGCGCATGCCCTGCACGCGCTTGACGGCCTGGATGATGTAGGCACCGCCGGCGATGGGCCACCAGCGGTCTCCAGCCGCGTCCATGAACGACCAGCGCCGCAGCCATTTGTCGGTGACCACGGGCGGCGCGTAGCACCCGAAAGCGCCGGCATGGGTCTCGAAACTGAGCAGGCTCAGCCAATCCTTGAGACGCGGCACCGACAGGTATTGCCCGACCCAGGGCATCTGCCCGAGGTTGCCGGCCATCGATCGGCGCAGGCCCCACAGGCTGTATGGATTGAAACCGGAGATCACCACACTGCCCTCCGGCACCAGCACACGCTCGACCTCGCGCAGAATCTGGTGCGCCTGGTCGGAGAACTCCAGCACGTGCGGCAACACCACCAGATCCAGGCTTTGCGACGCAAACGGCAGCTCGACCGGCTCGCACACCACGTCCGTTCCCATGGCGGCGCTGGCGCGCAGACGCAGCGGCATGCGGTTGTTGCGCAGAAAATCGTAGCCCGGCAGGCCGATCTGCACGGCATTGAAGCCGAACACATCGGCCACGACGAGATCGAACTTGTGCTGCTCCCAGGCCAGCAGATACTGACCACGGGGGGTTTCCAACCATTTTTCGAAGCCGTCGATGGACATAGGGCAGAGACGATGGGTAATGGGGGCCTGAAACTTGCCCCGGGATGACGCCATAGGCGATCCCCGGGCTACGCTCATAGAATGGCAGCCATGAAAATTGTTCCCATTTCCGCCTTCCGCGACAACTATATCTGGGCGGTGTGCAGCGATACACATTGCGCACTGGTCGATCCGGGGCAAGCCGAGCCGGCACAGGCTTTTCTCGATCGCAACGGCCTGACGCTGGCGGCGATCCTGGTGACGCACCGCCACAGCGACCACGTCGGCGGCATCGAAACATTGCTGGCGCGCACGCCCGGGACGCCAGTCTACGGTCCCGCCGACGAAGACATCCCGGCGCGCACACATGCCCTCTGCGATGGCGCGATCGTCGATCTGGCCGAACTGGGGCGCTATACGGTGTTGGCGGTACCCGGCCACACCGAGGGCCATATCGCCTACCACGGCGAACATGCCCTGTTCTGCGGCGACACCCTTTTCGCAGCGGGTTGCGGCCGAGTCCTGGGCGGCACCGCCAGCCAGTTGCACGCCTCGCTGCAGCGCCTGGCCGCCCTGCCTGCCGACACGCGCATCTATTGCGCCCACGAATACACGCTGTCGAACCTGCGCTTCGCCCAAACGGTGGAACCCGACAACGCCGCCATCACCTTGCGCCAGGCTGCCTGTATGGCTCTGCGCGAGCGGGGCGAACCCACCCTGCCGGCGCGCCTGGCCGAAGAATGGGAAACCAACCCGTTCCTGCGCGTCCACCTGCCCGCGGTGCAGGCCAGGGCCGCCGACCACGCGGGCAGCATCCCGATCGACGCCCCCGCCGTCTTCGCCGTCCTGCGCAGCTGGAAGGATCACTTCTGAGCCTGTCCGGGCGGGCCTTGGCGGGCAAAAGGCAGCCGATACGCTTTATTGCACGAAAAGCAACCGTTGGTCAGCGTCGTTTGACATATCCGACCCCGTGACAGGCATGTTTCGCTAGAATGCCGCATCCTCAGCATTCCTGGCCCGACGCGAATGAAACCTCGTTTTCGTCTCATCGGCATCGTAGCGTTGCTGTGCGGCACCGCCCAGGCAGCAGACATGCTCCCCGCCGCCAGCACCATCCCGGCCAACACGGCCGGGGCGATGTCCACCTCGATTCTCCCGATCACGCCGATCGATATCCCGCCCGCGCCGCACAAGGTCGAAACGCTCGACCTGACGAGCCAGGACAGCGACATCTGGGCCCGCATCCGCAAGGGCTACGGCATTGCCGATCTCGACAACGACCTGGTGCAGACGCATCAGCGCTGGTACATGTCCCACCCGCAAGCGCTCAAGAACACGCTTGAGCGCGGCGGCAAGTACCTGTTCCACATCGTCAGCGAACTCGAAAAGCGCGGCATGCCCACCGAACTGGCGCTGCTGCCGATGGTCGAGAGCGCCTACAACCCGATGGCGCAATCGCCGGCGAAGGCCGTCGGCCTGTGGCAGTTCATTCCCTCCACGGGCAAGGATTTCAACCTGCAGCAGAACTGGTGGGTGGATGAGCGCCGCGACATCGTAGCCTCCACCAACGCCGCCCTGCAGTACCTGCAGGCCACCTACGAAATGCACGGCGACTGGCAATTGGCGCTGGCCTCGTACAACTGGGGCGAGAACGCGGTGGCGCGAGCCATCGAAAAGAACAAGACCGCCGGCAAGCCGACCGACTACGACAGCCTCAGCATGCCGCAGGAAACACGCAACTACGTGCCCAAGCTGCAGGCCCTCAAGAACATCATCGCGCACCCCGAGCAGTTCAATCTGGCGCTGCCGTTCATCGCCAACAAACCGTACTTCACCACCGTCGACAAGCCGCAAGGCATCGACGTGGCCCTGGCGGCCAAGCTGGCCGAAATGCCGGTGGCCGAGTTCCTGTCGTTCAACCCCGGCTACAACCGGCCAGTGATCCCGGGCAGCCAGAGCACGCCGCTGGTGCTGCCGGTGGCCAATGCCAACAAGTTCCAGGCCAACCTGGCCACCCACGATGCGCCGCTGGTGAGCTGGCAGACCTACGCTCTGCCACGCAGCGCCCGCATCGAGGAAGTCGCCCGTCAGATGAACATGGCGGTCGAGGCGCTGCGCTCGGCCAATGGTCTGCCGGCGCGCGCACGCCTGGCGGCCGGTTACATCCTGCTGATCCCGACGGCGGCGGCGGAAAGCCTGCAGAACGCCGTCAAGGCCGCGCTGCCGGAGCGCGAAAAACGCGCTGCCACCAAGGAGCCCGTCGCCACCGCCAAGCACGGCACGCCCATCACCAAGACCAAGGCCCGTCCGGTCAAGGCCAGCAAGCCCGTCAAGCGCACTCACTGAGCCCGGCGCGCCGTTGCAGTCCCCCAGGAGCCGCGCTATCTTGCGCGGCTCTTGCATTTTCAGGCTCCGCACGTGGCAACGGCCCCCGCCCCCCTGATCACAGCCCGCCCGCAATTCGCGCTGTTCGAAGACAACCTCACCTCGCCTGCGCGCGCCACGCTGCTGCACGGCGCCTGTGAGCATCTGCGCTGCGCCTGGCCGGACGACGCCGTCACGACGCTCGACCGGATCGAGGCCTGGCGGGCGCAGGGGCGGCATGTGGCCTTCGCCGGTCAGTTCGAACTCGGGTACGCGCTGGAGCCCCGTCTGCACCACCTGCTCAGCGACGGCACACTGTTGTTCGAGGCCTGGGCCTTCGATACGCGGACAACACTGGCGGATGACGCGCTCGAAGCCTGGTGGGCCGAGCAGTTGGCGTCCCTCTCGCCGCAGGCGCGCGAAGCCGGCATCCTGTCGCTCACGCCGGCCATGGATGGCGCCGCCCATGGCCGGCGCGTCGAACGCATTCTCGACTACATCCGCACTGGCGACTGCTACCAGGTGAATCTCACCTTCCCTTGGCACGGTGAAGTCTTCGGTAGTCCGATCGCACTGTTCCACGTCCTGCGCGCACGCCAGCCGGTGTCCTACGGCGTACTCATCCGCGACGACGATCGCTGGGTGCTGTCGCGCTCACCCGAACTCTTCGTGGCGCAGCATGGCGAACGCGTCGTGTGCAAACCCATGAAAGGCACGGCGACGCGCGGCACCGATCCGGTCGAAGACCACGCGCGCGCCGTCATGCTGTTGGCATCGCCCAAGAATCAGGCGGAAAACCTGATGATCGTCGATCTCATCCGCAACGATCTGGGACGGCTGGCACCGCCGGGCGGCGTCTCGGTGCTGCAGCTGTTCGAACTGGAAACCTATCCGACCGTCTTCCAGCTCACGTCCACCGTGACGGCCGAGCCGGTACGCGCGAGCCTGGGCGCATTGCTGCAGGCCTTGTTCCCGTGCGGCTCGGTGACGGGGGCGCCCAAGATCCGCGCCGAAGAGATCATCGACGAACTGGAGATCGCGCCGCGCGGCCTGTATTGCGGCGCACTCGGCCATCTCTCGGCCCACGGCGACATCAGCCTGAATGTGCCGATCCGCACGCTCCAGGTGACGGGCCAGCACTGCCGCCTCGACACCGGCGGCGGCATCGTGGCCGATTCGGTGGCCAACGAAGAATATGACGAATGCCTGGCCAAGGCGCGCTTCGCTACAGCGCTGCAGCAAGGTCTCGGGCTCATCGAGACCATGCGTTTCGATGTCGCCAGCGGTGGCATCCCCTTGCTGTCACGCCACCTGGCACGTCTGGCGGCCTCGGCGGGGGCTTTGGATTTTCGCTTTGAGCGGGATGCGATGTCGGAGGCACTACGCGCGCTGTGTGCACCGCTGACGCGGGATGCCCGCGTGCGTCTGCAACTGGCCCACGACGGCAGCTTCGCGCTCAGCCACGGTGACATCGCGCCCTTGTCAGGCCCACAGACAATCCAACTGGCGCATACGCCACTCGATGGCGCCGACCCGCGCCTGCGGCACAAGACCACGGCACGGCGCTTTTATGACGATGCGCTGGCCCGGGCGACGGCGGCCGGCCATTTCGACAGGGTGTTTTTCAATCGCGAGGGGCATTTGTGCGAAGGGGCGCGCAGCAACATCGTCGTCGAGCTGGACGGCCAGCGCTACACGCCACCGCTGTCATGCGGGCTACTGCCCGGCGTCATGCGCGCCGCCCTGCTCGACGCAGGCTGGATGCGCGAAGGCCTCGTGCGGCGCATCGACATCGAACAGGCGACGCGCATCTGGGCCATCAACGCCCTGCGCGGCGCCGTTCCGGTACGCCTGGCCTAAGCCAGCGCGCGCCCCTGCATCCAGTCATCGAAGGCTTCGGCCGTCATCGGCCTGCCAAAGTAGAAGCCCTGCATGTGTTCGCACCCCAGCTCCAGCAAGGTGGTGCGCTGCTCCTCGGTTTCAACCCCCTCAGCGAGCACCTCCAGATCGCGACTGCCTGCCAGCATGATGACGCTGGCTACGACGGCACGGTCACTCGGTGAGCGGGCCACGTCGGCGACGAAACCGCGATCGATCTTGACGATGTTGGCGGGCAGTCGGGTGAGTTGCTGCAGAGACGAAAAGCCGGTGCCGAAGTCATCAATGGCAAAACGCACCCCCAGTGCGCGCAGGCTCTCGACCTGCGCCGCCCAGGCATCGTTCTCTTCGAGGCGGACCGACTCGGTGATTTCGAGGGTGATGCGCTCTGCCGGCAGGTCGGCCAACGCCAGGGCATGGCGCAAGCGCTCGCCGAATTCATCCGAGCGCAACTGCACGGGCGAGATGTTCACCGACATGCGCAGGTGTTCATAGCCCTGCACCTTCCATATGGACAGGCGCTCCACGGCTTCTTCCATCACCCACAAGCCCAGCTCGCCGATCATGCCGGTGCGTTCGGCCAGGGGCACAAAGCGGTCGGGCGAGATCATCTCGCCATAATCGTTGCGCCAGCGCAGCAGGGCCTCGACCCCCAGCACTTCGCCAGTGCGCCCGTTGACCTGCGGCTGGTAGTGCACCGACAGGCCACGCCGAAAGTCGATGGCCGCACGCAGGTTGTGCAGCAAGGCCACGCGGTCGCGTACGTTCTCCGACATGGCGCGGGTGAACACGCTGCTGGCCGCCCCACCGGTCTGGCGCGCCTCGTTGAGCGCCAGGTTGGCGCTGCGCAACAGTTCCGCCGCGCTCTCGCGCGTGTCGTTGGCGCGCACGATGCCGAGGCGGATCTGCACCGACAGAGCATGCCCGTGCACGAAGAACGGCGCTTCGAAAGCGCTGCGCATGGCGGCGGCATCGATCATCCGCACCGGCCCGAACAGGGCAAAGGCGTCGCCCGAAATGCGCGCGATGCACACCACCCCGCCGACCGAGGCGCGCAAGCGCTTACCGGCAGCCACCAACAAGGCGTCGCCGCAGCGATGGCCAAGCGCGTCGTTGATGTCCGAGAAGCGCACGATGTCGGCGATCACCAGGCAGCGCGGCTCCAGGGCGGCGGACAACAGCGCCTTGTCCACGTCGGCCACGAAGCGCGCACGGTTGGGCAGGCGCGTCAGCGGATCGAAGAAGGCGAAAAAATCGAGCCGCTCGAACAGATCGACGTTCTCGAAGCCCGCGCTCAGGCTGGAAGCAAACACGTTCAGCAAACGCCGCTCGACGTCACTGAGGGCACGCCCGGCATCGAAATAGACCACTGCATCACGCGTCGGGCTGCCCAGCCAGAGGGCAAAAGTCGGGCCGTCGACGAGCGTCGTCTTGGCCGCGCAGCAACGGCGCACAGCGCGCAGCAGTTCGGGATCGACGTGATGATCCAGCACCTGGCCGGCCAGCGGCACGAAACGCCCGACAGCCTCGAGTATCTGCGCTTCGGCGGTGGCGCCGTCGCTGGCGCCGCCCCCCATGCAGACCGCGCCATTCGCAGGGCATGCCAGCAATTCGCCAAGGCGCTCGAGCAGCGCGGCGGCGAAGGCATGCGAAGACCGGATGCGGAACAGTTCGTTGGTCCAGCGCACGATCCGCGACAGGCCGCGATTGTTGGCGACGGTCGCCTCCAGTTGCGCGTAGGCGCGGATCGCCGCCGTCAGCGTGGTGATCAGGCGCGTCTGCGTCAGTTCAGACTTGGTGCGGTAGTCATTGATGTCGAAGCGCCGGATGACGTCCAGTTCAGGGGCATAGCCCGGCTGGCCGGTACGCAGCACGATGCGCACCATCGCCAGGCCGATGTCCTCACGGATCGTACGCACCAGTTCCAGCCCGGCGTGCGGCGTTTCCATGACAACGTCAAGGATGATGACGGCGATGTCCTGCTGCTCGCGCAGGATTTTTTCGGCTTCCGCCGCGCTGTACGCCGACATCAGCTCAAGCCCGCAGCCATCGATCTGCACGCCGCGCAGGGCGAAGACGGTGGCACGGTGGACTTCCACATCGTCGTCCACCATCAGGATGCGCCAGCGCCCGGCCGGTGCCGCCACGGTGTCGGCCGGCAGGATTTCTTCGTCCGAAAATAGGAGCGGGTCTTCGTCAACGGCGGTCGGCCCGCCCTCCTGTGCCTGGGGCGTACTCTGCGTCAGCGCATGCATGGTCGCCGCCCTTCGCACTGCGGCCACGGCCACCCATCTGTCATTAAACCGGCAGGCATCATGATTGCGTCGCGGCCTCGCACAGATGGGCCAATTGGATATCGAGCGCGGTGACGCCGCCGGCATCATGCGTGCTCAGGATGATCTCGACACGGTTGTAGACGTTGCTCCATTCAGGATGGTGGTCGAGCTTCTCGGCGGCCAGCGCCACCCGCGTCATGAAGCCGAACGCGGCATTGAAATCATCAAAGCGGAAGCTGCGCGCAATCGCCGCGCGCCCTTCCATCTGCCGCCAGTGCGGCAGGCCAGCCAATTCAGCGGACAGCGCCTGAGCGGTCAGCAGTGTGGGTCTCATGTCATCCTCCGTCGCCATCCCTTGCAACTTTTCGCTACTGCAGCGAAAAGTCGACCCGCGAGGCGCGTGCCGTCTTGTTTTTATCGTCATCGCCCAGCCGGATATTGAGCACATAAACGCGCTCGGCCGGTACTTTTCCCTCATTCACGAGCCAATTGCGCACCGTTTGGGCGCGCAGGCGCGCGAGCGCGCGCAATTGTTCCTCGTCGACCGTGAGGTGGTCCAGCAGCAATTTCTCCATGTCGGCGGGCGGCAGCCCCTTGTTGAAACCCAGCATGTTCTTCGGTTTTTCGAAATTCTCGTCGTCATAAAGGCGCGCCAGCAGCGCCGGCCGCTCCTGCGTCGTCACGCTTACCTCACCGCCGCCCACGCGGCCGGTGCGCGCCATGCGCTGCGCCTTCAGCGCAGCCAGGCGCTGTTCGAGCAACACCTGCCGCAATGCGTCACTATCGGTGCCCGCATCGGCGCGTCCGGTCACCTCCAGGCGCAAGGCCGGGCGATCGAGCAACGCGGCGGAAAGCTTGCGCAGCTTGGCTTCTGCAGCCGGCGCCAGCGTTGCGCGCCCGGCGTCGAATTCCACGTAAGCAAGTTCCTCGCCGCCTGCCTGCGCCGAGCCGCCACCACTGAAAGCCGATGAAAGCAGCGAAAACGGCGCCGTCACCGCACGGGTAATGAGATTGACAATCACCCGCACCACCACGCCGCCGATGCTGAATTGCGGATCGTCGAGCGTGCCGCTGATCGGCAGATCCACGTTGATGACACCATGGCGATCCTTGAGCAGCGCCACCGCCAGCAACACCGGCAGTTTGGTCGCCGTAGGGCTGTCCACACGCTGGCCGAAGGTGAGCTGATCGAGATACACCTGGTTCTGGGCCGTCAGGCGCCGGTCACGGATCTGGTAGGCCAGCTTCATGGAGAGCTTGCCCTTCTCGATACCGTAGCCGACATACTTAACTGAATAGGTGGAGACGCCCGTCAGATCAATCCCCTCGACGTCGGCCTTGATGTCCAGATAGCGGTCCTGGCGGAACGGATTGAGCTCGCCCGCCACGGTGACGGGCGCCGAATGATCAACGGCGGCCTTGACGTCGAGCCGGGCGACCGTGCTCTGGTCGGACGACAGCCCCGTGAGCGCGCCATCCACTTCGGTCAGGTTGGCATCGAAATTGGGGCGCACCAGGCGGTCGCTGTAGCGGATGTTGCTACCCGACAGCCGCACGGTGCCGATCCGCACGTCGACGGGCCGTGCCGGCGGCGGTTTGACCTCGGTGGCCGCCGCGCCAGGCTTGGCACGCTCGGGCAGCGCCTTGGCGGTTGCGGCGGGCGTGCCGTCCTCCCCATAGGGCTGTGCCACTTCGCGCAGGTTGATGGCACCGTCTTCGCTGAGGATCACCCGCGAGGACAGCCCATCCAGATGGACGAGGCCGGCATGCAAGGTGAGCGGCGCCAGCTTGGCCTGCACGTTATCGAGACCGAGCTGTTTCCAACTTACGAAATCGGTGTCGTTGATGCGATCCTGCGATTGGAAATCCGCCACCGCCAGGTTGCCGTCGTAGGACACGGCAGGCCGGTCCGGCGCGCTCATGTCGATATCCAGCGCCCCTTTGGCGGATAGCCGTCCGCGCGTGATCAGCACGCTGTATTCGCGATCCACGTAGGGCTGCACGGCGATCAGATTGACGCCGTCCACATCCAGCTTCAGCTTGGCGCGCAGCGGTTGCGGCCACAGCGCGCCCGCCACGTCGATCTTGCCGTTGCGATCGATGCGGCCACGCACGCTCAGCTCGGTGGGGCCCTTGCCCAGCGTCGAGAACGCGCCCGCGTGCACAGAAATCCCATCGACCCGCGTCACCACCGGAGCCGAGCCATAGCGGCTGTCAAAGCGCAATGCCCATTCTTCCAGTTCGGTGCGTCCCACACGCACCTGCCAGGCAGGCGTCCTCGCCGCAGCGGCAGCCGCCGTATGCCGCACGGGAGGCGGCGCGTCGGTCACCGGCGCACGGGGCCACATCGACACCAGGTTGAAATCGCCCTCGTGCGTACGCCGCAGATCCCAGCTGGCGCCTCGGCTGGCAATGCGTTCCAGGCTCAGCGCCCGCCGCGCCAGATCGAGGCCGATGCCCTGCACATCGAGCGAGGCCACCTGCATGACGGGACGCTTCTGGTCAGGTGTGCTCAGGCCGCCTTCACGCACCTGGAGTAGGCCGTTGGCCAGGGTAAAGCCGGCCTGCGGTGAATAGCCAAAGCCGGTGTGGGCCGCGACCTTGCCAGTGATGGCCACATCGCCGACCGCCTTGGCAAAGTACGGCCGATAGCGCTCGATACGGGCCCCTTCCAGCGCCAGCTTGCCGCTGACATGCGTCTGGCTGGCCACGAACGCGCCCTCACCCTCCAGCGACTCACCGGTCTGGGCGCGCGCCTTGAGCGACCACTGCGCCGGCTTGGCGCCGTCCAGCGCAAAACCGCGCAGATGGGCGTCTACCTCATTCAGTCGCGTTTCGAAAACCGTCGCCGCGGCCGCATCATGCCAACGGATGGCGCCACCGGCGATGACGGCTTCTTCGATCGACACTTTCGGCGCCGGCGCCGCTGTGTCGGCCGCCGGCCTGGCTGGCTTGGCGGGCTGCGCACGGGTATCACCACGCCCCAGTGAAGCGACATTGATACGGCCGTCGGCCGCGCGCGTTACGTCGACCTGTGCGCCCTCCAGGGCAATGCGCGCGATATCCGCTTCGAATGGGTGCGCCAAGGGCAGCAGGCGCCGCACATCCACCGTCAAGCGCTGAAAACTGGCCAGCGGCGCATCACGGCGATCGAGAATACGGGCGTCCTCCGCGCTGACACGGCCGCTGAGAGCGACGCTCTGCGTGCCTTGATCGTGTTGCGCCCACTGCACGTCGAGGTCGAGCCCGAGCTTGCCCTCGGTGATGCGCACCGGCAGCGCATCGCCCATGTACGCCAGATAGCGGGTCACGTCGAAGGGCGCCAAGGCCACCTTGAGCTGCGCCTCACGATGCGTGGCGAAGGGCCGCAGCTTGCCGCCCAGGCGGATGGCGCTGCCATTGACCACGGCCTCCAGGCGGGGCTCGACGTAGGTCTCGACCTGCGCCGCCAGGTTGGAAACGAAAGGCACTCCGACATTGAGGTGCTCGATCAGATGCTGCTGCCCGGCGACCTGGTCGTCGACGCGCAGGCGGCCTTCATTGAGACGAATATTGTTGAGCGAGAAGCGGGCCGGCGCGCCGTCCGGCGCCGACGGACGCGCCGCCAGGCGGTCGGTGATATCCGAGAAATTGAAGCGGTCGCCCGGCAGCCGCACCAGATGGACGTCCGGGCGCTCGATGTCGATGCGCTCGATCACCACCCCGCGCAACAACGAACTCAACTGCAAGTTGGCGTAAAGACGCCCCACTGAAACGAATGAGCTACTCCCGTCGGCCTCGGCCACCTTGAGCCCTTCGACGGTGGCGCCGAGCATGAAAGGATTGAACGCCACGCGCTCGACGGTGACGGTACGCCCGAGCAAACGGCTCAGTTGCGTCTGCGCCTGCCATTTGGCCAACGGCGGCACGCCGAAAAAGCCGATCAGCGCAATGGCGGCCAGGATGCCGGCCCCCCATAGGGCGGCGCGGCGCAGGCGCGCGCGATGCGGCGTCAAGATGCCGGCCAGACGTAATTTGGTGACATCGATCATCCGAAGAGACTACCAGCGCAGCCATGCAAGGTGAAGCCAAGAGCGTCACAGTCCTCCAGGCAAACCCGGCTCCGGCGCGCTGCGCCATGTCATCGCGGTGTCACATCGGGTCTCTAAGGTGCTGCGCATGACCTGTCCGAAGGCGGCATAACGTGCCGCACGTCCGCACCATCTTCCTGTCCGATATCCATCTGGGCACGCGGGGCTGCCAAGCCGAAAGTCTGTTGGGATTCCTGCAACACTTCGATTCCGAGTACCTCTACCTGGTCGGTGACATCGTCGATTTCTGGGCCATGAGCCGCGGCATCCACTGGTCGCCGGCGCAGAACACCGTCATCCAGAAAGTGCTGCGCCGTGCCCGCAAGGGCGTCAAAGTGGTGTTCATTCCCGGCAACCACGACGAGGCGCTGCGTGAATACTGCGGCACAGCCTTCGGCGATATCGCCCTGCGTTGCGAAGATATCCACGTCGCCGCCGACGGGCGCCGCTACCTCCTGCTGCATGGCGATGAATTCGACCAGGTCACGCGCTACCACAAGTGGGTGGCGGTGCTGGGGGATGTCGCCTACAACCTGCTCGTGCGCATCAACACCTGGCTGTCATGGGTGCGCCGCACCCTGCGCATCTCCGGCTACTGGTCCTTGGCCGGCTATGCCAAGCGCAAGGTCAAGTCGGCCGTCAGCTTCATCTTCGATTTCGAGGATTCGGTGATCCGCGCCGTGCGTGAGCGGCAGGCCGAAGGCGTCATCTGCGGCCATATCCATGCCGCCGCCATCAAGGATGTCGACGGCATCCGCTACATCAACTGCGGCGACTGGGTCGACAGTTGCACCGCCATCGTCGAACACCATGACGGTCGCATGGAATTGATCGAATGGCGCCGCTGGCTGGCCGAGAATCACGTCCAGGCGCCGGACGCCGAAACGATTGCCGCGGCCCTCGACGCGCCGCTCTGAGCCCGTCAGCGCCCATCGGTGCGCGGCAGGACTACGCGCAGCAGGCGCTCCCCGTACACGAACACCCCCTTGCCCCCCGGCGCCACGAACACCGCCTTGAGCTGACGGCGCGTGCGTGCGTCCAGCGCCTGCCAGGTACGGCCGCCGTCGAAGGATTGCAGCATGGCGCCGTTGCGGCCCACCGCCAGCATCGACTGCGAGGCCGGATCAAAAGCGGCGGCGCGCAGTTCTTCCTGCGTCGCCGACGCCGCCGCCTGCCAGCTCAGGCCGCCGTCATCGCTGCGCCAGATGGCGCCGCCCCGCCCCAGTGCCAGCAGCGCACGGCTGCGCGGATCCTGCGCCAACGCGCGCAAGGCATGCGGGGTCGGCGCACCGACACGCAGCCAGCGCAAGCCGCTGTCGGTCGAGCGCAGGATGACGCCGTTTTCGCCCACCGCGATCAGGGCGCCGGAGCCGGCATCGGCCATGACGGCATGGAGCGTTTCGGTCACGCCGCTGGGCATTTCGGACCACTTGAGACCATCCGGCGAGCGTTGGATGACGCCGCCTCGCCCCACTGCGACCCATGCGCCGGAGCGCGGCTCGACGGTCACGGCAAACAGCGCACGGTCGGTACGCGCATCGGCAAACTGCCAGGTGTCGCCACCGTCGGCCGAGCGCATCACGCGGCCCGGCCCGGCCAATGCCACCATCACACCGCGCTGCGGATCGCCGCCGAGCCCTTGCAGATACGCCTGGGCAGGATCGCCCACGTCGGCGGCCGCCTGCCAATGCGCGCCGCCATCGGTGGAGCGCAACAGCACGCCCGGCGCGCCGGCGGCCACCCAGGCGCCGCTGGCCGGGTCGGCAGCCAGGGCATAGACGTAATCCTTGCCCCCCAGGGGCGTGGTAACGCGCATCCAGTGCGCGCCGTCATCCAGCGAGCGCATCACCAATCCATTGGCCCCCGCCGCGACCAGGATCGGCGCCACCGGCGAGGCCTGCAAGGCATGCACGTAGGCGCCGATGTCGTCGCTGATCACCCGCCAGGGGGCCTCGTCATCGGTTGAACGCAGGATCTGTCCACCCTGCCCGAAGGCCACCCACGCCCGACGGCCCTCACCCGCCAGCAGCATCAGAACACGCGTACTGGCCGTTGCCGGCAACGGCTGGCGCGTCCAGGCGACACCCCCATCGCTGGAAGACCAGACGGCCTCTGCGCTGAGCAGAATCAACCGCCCGGCGGCACCGTCGAAGCCCAGGGCCAACGCCGGCCCGCCCGGGCGAGCGCCGGCGTCGGTCCAGGTCCGCCCATCGTCGATCGAACGCAGCAGGCTGCCGTCCGCCGCGGCGGCCAGCCAGGCATCGTGGGCACTGTCGAAAACCAGCGCATGGATGGCGCTCGACGTACCGGTGGCGGCGCGTAGCCAGCGCTGGCCGCGATCGGTCGAACGGAACACAGCACCGTCGGCAGCCCCCGCCAGCAACACCGAACCACCGCGCGCGCCGGCCAGCACCCCCAGCGCGGCACGCGTCTGGGTCGCCACGCGCAACCAACTGCGCCCGCCATCGAGCGAGCGCAGCAAGACCCCGTCGTCGCCCGACACCAGGACGGTGCGCAGGCCCGGCTCGACGCGCAGCGCCGACAGGTAGGCAGTCGTCGGCACCGGAATGCGCACCCAGGTGCGCGCGCCATCGACCGAGCGCAGAACCGTACCGCCCTCGCCCACCGCCAGCCAATTGCGCAGGGGCGACACGTAGGCCACGGCCGCCAGGCGTGCTGCCGTGCCGCTGTCGACGGCGCGCCAACTGGCACCGCCGTCGTCCGAGCGCAGCAACGTGCCCCCCTGGCCGACGGCGACGACGGTATTGCCATCGGCAGCCACGGCACCGAGGTCCATGCCCGTGAAGGAAGGCAAGGCCTGCCAGCTTTCGCCGGCGTCGGTCGAACGCTGGATGCTGCCGTCGCTGCCCACCGCGACGAGTGCCGCGCCCACGGCCACCGCATCATTGAAGACCGGATTGAGGATGGTGACCTGGGCCGGACCGGCTGCCACGGCGGGCAGACAGCAAGCCAGCGCCAGCAAGGTGGCGAGGCAGCGCAAGGCGGACAGGACGTGGCGGCGGAACATGCGTGCGAACGGAGCCGGTAGAGGCGCGTCATTGTGCCGCCGGCAGCCGCCGCCACCAAGCGGCCGGCGCACTGCCCTGTCGTGCAACGCAGCTTGACCTGCCCGGCAAGGCCGCTAGCATGGCGCCCATGTCGCCACGCCGTCACGGTTTCACGCTTATCGAGCTGCTCATCACGCTGGCCATTCTCGGCCTGCTGGCCAGCATCACCGTGCCGCTGGCGCAGGTGTCGATCCAGCGCCACAAGGAACAGGAACTGCGCCTGGCGCTGCGCGAGATCCGCACCGCCCTGGACGCCTACAAACTGGCCACCGACCAGGGCGTGATCGCCGGCACGCTGGGCGGCAGCGGCTACCCCAAGACGCTCGACGACCTGGTGCTGGGTGCCAAGGACCAACGCACAGCGAGCGGCCGCCGCGTGTACTTCCTGCGGCGCATCCCGCGCGACCCCTTCGCCGACGACGGCAGTGTGCCGGACGGCCAGACCTGGGCCCTGCGCGCCTATTCCAGCGAGCCGGATACCCCGCGCGAAGGCGAAGATGTCTTCGACGTCGCCTCCAGGTCGCAGATCGTGGGTCTGAACGGGGTGCCGTACAACAAATGGTAGCCAAGGCAGGTATGCGGCGGCGGACGACCGGCTTCACGTACATCGGCCTGCTGATCGTGCTGGCCATCATCGGCATCGCCGCGGCCGCCACCGTGCAGGTTGGCGCCATCGCCCAGCGCCGCCAGGCCGAAGACGAACTGCTGTTCGTCGGGCTGCAGTTCAAGCAGGCGCTGCGCGCCTACTACGAAGCAACGCCGGCCGGCACCGCATCGACCCTGCCGCGACGGCTCGAAGACCTCACCAGGGACCCGCGCTACCCCTTCACGCGGCGCTATCTGCGCAAGATCTACGACGATCCGCTGACCGGCACGCGCGACTGGGGCATCATCAAGGCCGGCGACGGCGGCATCGTGGGCCTCTATAGCAAAAGCCGCGACAAGCCGATCCGCATCGCCAACTTCCCTGACGAATTCTTTCATTTCGAAGGCAAGAAAAGCTACGCCGACTGGGTATTCGTGTACGGCGTGGTGTGCCAGAACAGCGGTTGCGAACTGCCGCCGCAAAACACCCCGTGAGCCCCCCATGACTGTTTATCCCACCCTGCGCTTCGGCGTCATTGGCATCGACCACCGCCATGCCTACGACCTGGTGGCCAGCCTGCTGCGCGCCGGCGCCGAATGCGCCGGCTTCTACAGCCCCACCGAGCCGCAGACGCTGGCCGGATTCGTCGAACGCTTTCCCGACATCGCACGCGTGGACGATGCCCGCCGCTTGCTCGAAGACGACAGCATCCAGCTCATCGTGAGCGCCGCCGTGCCCGATACGCGCGCCGAGATCGGCATCGCAGCGATGCGCCATGGCAAGGATTTCATGTCGGACAAACCCGGCGTGACCGCCCCCGATCAACTGGCCCGCCTGCGCACCGTGCAACGCGAAACAGGCCGCATCTACAGTGTGACCTTTACCGAGCGCTTCGAGGTTCGCGCCGTCACGCGCGCCACCGAATTGATCCGTGCCGGCGCCATCGGTCGCGTCGTGCAGACGGTGGGCCTGGGCCCGCACCGCCTCAATCGCCACCTGCGCGACGCCTGGTTCTTCGATCGTCAGCGCTATGGCGGCATCCTGTGCGACATCGCTTCGCATCAGATCGATCAGTTCCTGCATTTCACGCAGGCCACCGATGCACGCGTGGTGGCGGCGCGCTGCGGCAACATGGCGCACCCCGCAGACCCCGGCCTGCAGGACTTCGGCGAGCTGATGCTCGCCCACGACACCGCCAGCGCCTACATCCGCGTCGACTGGTTCACGCCCGACGGGCTCGCCACCTGGGGCGACGGCCGCCTGACGATACTGGGCACCGAGGGCTACATCGAGTTGCGCAAGTACATCGACATCGCCGGCCGACCGGGACGCGATCACCTCTTCCTGGTAAACGGCGAAGACACCCGCTACATCGATTGCAGCGACGCACCCTTGCCCTACTACCCGAATCTGATCCGCGACATTTTTGAACGCACCGAAACCGCCATGTCACAGGCCCATTGCTTCAAGGTGTGCGAACTGGCCCTGGCCGCCCAGGCGCTGGGCGAAGCCACTGGCGTGGGGACGGCGCGCTTCGACCGGGCTGACGGTGGCGGAGATGCTGGCGAATTACCGGAAGGTGGTGACGATGGTCACTGCGAAACAGTTGCCGCAGCGGGTGTCACCGGATGCCGACGATGATGCGGTGCTCGCCACGGCGCAAGCGGCCAAGGCGGATTTGATCGTGTCGGGCGATCGCAAGCATCTGTTGATCCTCAAGCGTTTCGAGGGCATTCCGATTGTGACGGCTGCGCAGGCCGTGGCGATGGTGGAGGCACGATAGCGAAGGACAGCGAGCAACGAACAACAGCCGCTAAAGAAGAAGCCCCACCCACCCGCAGCACAGCGGGTGGGTGGGGCTTTTTGTTTTAACTACCGTACACAGTCGCTGCCAGCAGCATTTCAGCAGCCATACGCCAGGTGACTTTCTCTACATCGACAACTTCACCCATGTTCTTGTAATACCCAGCCATGTCGCTAGCAAAGCCAGAGAGACCACCGAGAAACTGCTCAAGCGTCCCGTTTTGCCACTCATCTTTTTTCTCTTGGTAGTCTTGGTTTAGGTACTCAACGAACTTAACAAAGTCCTCACGTGAAGACACTGTTTTCGCGTAATCAAACAAATCATCACCGGTCATTGCTTACCTTTCCGAATCAAGATCGATGTGCCGTCGTTTTGAGTGGAGAACTTGAAGAGTTCTCGCTTAGGAACGGAATCCAGCTTCACATATGGGATTTCTAACTCAGGCACTTTTACCTTGGCCTGCTCAAAACCATAGAGCCGTCGATTATCCAAAGTAAATATTTTTCCGTCTCGCTCAACTATGCGAATAGGTTCAATGGAGCTAGGTTTAATTTGGCCCGTCGAGAGCCCATCGATAAAGTCATCAACAGAGCCAAAAGGCTTCTTGAAAGATGCGCTCGCACTGTCTTGGCTATAGCGAACAACTCGCGGATCGATTGTCCCGGACCCAGGGAGTTTGGCGAAGTCATCGGCGCTGAGATAACTAGGCCTTACCCTGTTTGCCGCACTTGCACACGCTGGGTGGCAGCTATCAGGGCATCAGGATCGTGCGGCCAGCGGAGGCCGTGGCGATGTTGGAGGCGGGGTAGCAAAGGACCGCGAGCAACGAACAAACAGCGGCTAAAGAAGAAGCCTCACCGACCCGCAAACAGCGGGTGGGTGGGGCTTTTTGTTTTATGAATAATAGATAGACTCTTTAGTTCCAACCAGCTCCGCTAACCTCCTCCGGCGTTGCTGGCCGTAAACCATGAATCTCTTCCGAAAGAGCCTTGTCGAATGACTCAGCGTCCTTCGGTGATTGCCATTGCGATTCGCAGTCATCGCACATCACAACAAGTTGGTCAGTTGAAACGCTTTTCATTGCAATCAACTGGCCTTGGCGACAAATTGGGCATTCCCCGTATAAGCACTGTTCCATTTCTATTGTCCGAGCAAAGAGTCATAGCCTTTCGGTAGCGGTGGCGTACCACCAGAAGGGTAGCCAGTAACCACACGAGGTTTACCTGCTTCGGTAATGATTGTTACGTGGTTGTAATTCTCCAACTGTCCTCCCATGCCGCCCGCATATCCAGAGTTTGCACGAGGAACAACGTAAATATCACGATTACCAACCGTCACAGGTTTGATGCCATTCTGTTGAGCAATTGCCCAAGCGTCTTCGATTGTTGAAACTGGGTTTCCGTAGAAAACACCTTGGTTCGGCTTGGTCAAACTCAGCGTTCCATGATTGAGCGTGACGTGCTCCGCCGCATCTCCACCCGTTCTAGCGCTAATCCGTGTCCAATCTAGCCCAGTGGTTCCTGCACTGTTTGCCGCGAAAGTCTCTCGGTCTTACTATTTCAAGCAAAGCAACTTGTCGACGACTTTCTCGCGCTTTTCATCTTCTATCGACATGCCGATAGCTTCGTCCTCAGTCCTCAGAAGGTAATCGTACAGAGCTTCATGGCTTGATTTTCCAGCGACGAAAAGCTTGTAGATTTCCAGCGCGTAGTTATCGTACTCATCATCCAGAAGATGGTTTTCCCCAATCATGATCGGATCCCAATCATGAAGCAAAATTTCCTTTATGCACTTCAGAAGCTCTGAGTTCATTTTGTCTGATCTAAAACGTTCTTGATGCTCTCGTCAAAGTTTCGGCTTCCGTAGGTTGTGACCAATCTCCCGTTTTTGTTTATCACAACAGCTGCATCCTGAGTCAAATACAGATAACCGCCACCCTTCTGTTGCAGTACGACGGAAGGACTCTTTATCGCCTCCATTACCTGAGATGAAGTGACACCTCTTTCAAGCTTTCGATCCAAGTAGTGCGGATGCAAGCTTTCAATCTTGAGATTCGGATTTTCAACTACCGTGCCAAGCTTTCCAAAATCCTTTCCTAACAAGCTCTCTGCAGTGTTTGCCGCATGGCGTGAACAGGTCAGGCCCAGCGGATCGATCCAGCTTACCGGATTCGGCGCATACCCATAGGTGTTTATCCCGCCCGCCAACCCAATCGGGTCCCTCGAGACGAACCGTCCGCTTCCC
>JASGFB010000021.1:0-44732 GCA_047605765.1 Rhodocyclaceae bacterium | reverse complement strand
GGCCAACTACCGGGGCACCGAGCACATCGGCAAGGCCGGCATCGAACAGTTCTACGAACGCGAGCTGCATGGCACCACCGGCTTCGAGCAGGTCGAGGTAGACGCCTCGGGCCGCGCCGTGCGTGCGCTGTCGAGCATCAATCCGGTGCCGGGCAACAACCTGGTGCTGACCATGGATGCCGAATTGCAGCGCATCGCCGAGCAGGCCTTCGGCGATCGTCGCGGAGCCCTCGTCGCCATCGAACCGGGCACCGGCGGGGTGCTGGCGCTGGTCTCCAAGCCCACCTACGATCCCAACCTGTTCGTGGATGGCATCGACACGCAGAACTGGAACGCGCTCAACACCTCGCCCGACCATCCACTGCTCAACCGCGCCATCTATTCGGCCTACCCACCGGGCTCCACCTTCAAACCCTTCATGGCGCTGGCGGCACTCGAAACCGGCAAGCGCACACCCGAGCAGGCCATCGCCGACCCGGGCTATTTCATCTTCGGCAACAACCGCTTTCGCGACGACAAGGTCGGTGGCCACGGCATGGTCGACATGGTCAAGTCCATCGTCGTCTCGTGCGACACCTATTACTACATGCTGGCCAATGACATGGGCATCGAGATGATCTCCCAGTTCATGGGCCAGTTCGGCTTCGGCTCGCGTACCGGCATCGACATCAGCGGCGAATCGATGGGCGTGCTGCCCTCGCCCGAATGGAAGAAACGCCGCTTCAAGAAACCCGAGCAGCAAAGGTGGTACGCCGGCGAAACCATTTCGATCGGTATCGGCCAGGGCTACAACTCGTACACGCCGCTGCAACTGGCGCATGCCACCGCCACGCTGGCCGCCGGCGGCGTGATGTTCAAGCCGCACGTGGTGCGTTACATCGACAACGCCCGCAGCGGGCAGCGTACGGTCGTCGAGCCGACGCCGATCAAGACCATCCCCCTCAAACCGCAGAACGTCGAGGTCATCAGCCGCGCCATGGTGGGAGTGACCAAATGGGGTACCGGGGCGCGCGTGTTCGCCGGCGCCAAGTATGAATCGGCCGGCAAGACGGGCACGGCCCAGGTGTTTTCGCTGCGCGGCGCCAAGTACCAGGAAAGCGCCACCCACGAACGCCTGCGCGACCATGCGCTCTATATCGGCTACGCGCCGGCCGACCATCCGCGCATCGCTGTGGCGGTGATCGTCGAGAACGGCGGCTGGGGGGCCTCGGCGGCAGCGCCCATCGCGCGCCAGATCTTCGACTATTACCTGACTGGCGCCAAACCCCAGGGCCCGGCGCCTGAAGACCCCGAAGCAGTGGACGAATGAACGCGACCTTCAACCCGCTCTATTACCTGAAGAAAATCGTCTCGCCGCTGGACCCATGGCTGCTCGGCATCATGGCGGTCCTGCTGGCGTGCGCCTATGGCCTGATGATGAGCGCGTCGCCCGAGCGGCTCGAATCGCACACCCTCAATCTCGTGGTGGCCCTGCTGGCCATGTGGATCGTCGCCAGCGTACCGCCGCAGCGGCTGTCGTCGCTGGCCCTGCCGCTGTATATCATCGGCGTGCTGCTGCTGGTCGGCGTGGCGACGGTCGGCGAAGTGAGCAAGGGCGCGCAGCGCTGGCTCAACATCGGCATCATGCGCATCCAGCCTTCGGAGCTGATGAAGATCGCCATGCCGCTGATGCTCGCCTGGTACTTCCAGAAACGCGAGGGCAGCCTGCGCTTCTATGACTTCATCGCCGCCACCGTGCTGCTCGGCATTCCGCTGGCATTGATCGCCAAGCAGCCCGACCTGGGCACCGCCATTCTGGTGCTGGGGGCGGGCTTCTTCGTGATCTTCTTCGCCGGCCTGTCGTGGAAGCTGATCATCCCGGTGGCCGTCCTGGGCGTGGCCGCCATCGTGGCCATCGTGTCGTACGAGACGCAGATCTGCGCGCCCGACGTGCAATGGCCGGGCCTGCGCGAATACCAGAAACACCGCGTGTGCACCTTGCTCGATCCGTCCTCCGACCCGCTCGGCAAGGGCTTCCACACCATCCAGTCGACCATCGCGGTGGGCTCCGGTGGCCTCATCGGCAAGGGCTGGCGCCAGGGCACGCAGACGCACCTCGATTTTCTGCCGGAGCGGCATACCGACTTCATCCTGGCGGTGCTGTCGGAAGAATTCGGCCTGTTCGGCGTGGTGTTGCTGCTGGCGCTGTACGTGCTGCTGCTGGCGCGCGGCTTCATGATCGCCCTCAACGCGTCGACCTTGTTCACGCGGCTGATGGCGGGCGCCATCACCATGAACTTCTTTACCTACGCGTTCGTGAACATGGGGATGGTCAGCGGTATTCTGCCGGTCGTGGGTGTGCCGCTGCCCTTGGTGAGCTATGGTGGAACGGCGCTGGTCACCCTGTGCATCGGGGTGGGTGTGCTGATGAGCATCCAGCGCCAACGCGTACGCCTGTCCGAATAAGGAGACCGAGGAGCCGATGCCCGCGTCGATCGCACTGACCGCCCCCCCGTGGCCCCTGCCGCAATCACTGCGCAGGCTGGCCCGGCATCTCCCGCTCCTGGCCTGTCTGCTGCTGTTGGCTGCCTGCGCCACCGCGCCCGACCTCGCCCCGCAACCGACGCCCCCCAGCGCGCAGAAGCCCCCCCGCTCCGCCGGCACCACACCGACCCCGGCCAGCAAGGCGCCTTCGACGGCCAAGCGTGGCGGCGGTTATTACAAGGACGACGGCCCGGACGACAATCCGCCCGACAACCTGGCCGACGTACCCGACGCGCAGCCACGCCTGGAGCCGCTGCACCGCTTCGCCAACCGGCCTTACGTGGCGCTCGGCCAGAGCTTCACGCCGATGCAGCAACTCATGCCATACACGGCCCAGGGCATCGGCAGTTGGTACGGCAAGAAATTCCACGGCGCCAACACGTCGAGCGGCGAAGCCTACGACATGTACGCCATGACGGCGGCGCATCCGACCCTGCCGATCCCCAGCTATGCGCGCGTCACCAATCTGGAGAACGGCCGCTCGGTGATCGTGCGCGTCAACGACCGCGGCCCCTTCCATGCCAATCGCGTCATCGATCTGTCGTACACGGCGGCCTGGAAGCTGGGCTACGTGAACAAAGGCTCGGCCCGCGTGGAAGTCACCGCCATCATGCCGGGGGACGTCAGCATCATCGCGGAAGCCCCCGCCACGCCGTCAGCCACGGTCGAACCCGCCGTGGCCAGGGCGCCGGACGACATCGACGCCATCGCGCGGCTGGCCAGCGCCGGCGCGGACGACAGCGCCGTCCTGCCGGGCGCCTTGCCCACCAAGACCGAACTGGCGCGCGGCATCTTCCTGCAACTGGGCGCTTTTTCGGATGCGCGCAATGCGGACAACTTTCGCGATTACGTCCAGACCGAATTGAAATGGCTGCCGCGTGGGCTGGAGGTCTTCAATGACGAAGGCCGCTATCGCCTCCAACTGGGGCCGTTCGACAGCGCGCAGGCGGCCCACACGACGGCTGAGCGCATCGCACAGACGCTGCGTCTGCGCCCCTTTATCGTTCAGCGCTGAGCAGCACGCTGGCGCAGGTAGTCGAGGCGTTCGGCGGTCACCGGATGGGTGCTCATGAAGGCCTGCGCGCCATCGCCGTCATCCCCATTGCCGTCGCGATGCTGGGCGCTTTCGAGCGCAGCGAGCAGCTTGCCCAACGCCATCGGGTCCACCGCATTGGCCTGCATCATGTCGGCCGCGTAGGCATCGGCCTCACGCTCGAAATCGCGTGAATAATGCATCGACAGCACAGCGGTCGACAGCGCGGCCAGGCCACTGATGTCACCCATCCAGGCCGCCGCCGCCACCGACACGAAACTACCCTGGATCAGTTGCCGCAGCGCATGGCGCCGATCGAGATGGCCCAGCTCGTGCGCCAGCACGCCGAGCACCTCATCGTCCGAGTCCGCCAGTGCGACCAGTTGGTCGGTGACCACGATGTCACCCGACGGCAGGGCCAGCGCGTTGGCGCCGAACACACGGCCATCGCGGAACCACAGGCGGTAGGGCGGCCGCGTGCGCCCTGCGGGCGGGCGCCAGCGGGCGAAGGCCTCGCGAATCTGCGCCTGACGCGCGGCGGGTAGCTTCGACGGCCCGACGTAGGCCTTGTCCAGAAGGGCGATGGTCGAATCGGACAGCGCCGCCGTCCACGTCGGCGGCACATGCTCGGCCACCACGCGCGCCGCCCAGGGCAGCCCCCACAGATAAGCCACCACCGCCAAGCCGACGATCACGGCCAACGCGCCCAGGGCCGCCGACAGATGTGACTCCAGCCGATCGAGCCAACCGCGTGAACGGCCGCCGAACAAGGCATCCAGGTCCGGCCTGTCGTCCAGTTCGATAAAGCTGTCGTCGGGCAGCCTGAGGCGGCGCGCCGTGCTGCCCAATGGCGGATCGAGCTTGACCGCATCCAGCGGCCACACCCGTACCAGCCCTTCGCCGTCCAGGCGCACGCTGTCACCGTCGACGCGAACGCAGACGGGTAACGCACGTGTGCTGCGGCCGTCATAGCGACGGCCCTGCACGGTCGCGGCGCGTTCAGAAGCCGATGTCGACATCGAGAAAATCCGCTGCTTCGTCCCCCAGCGCCCGCACGTCGAGCGCTTCTTCGGCAAGGAACTCATCGAGACTGCCATCGACGATCAGCGCCGTACACTGGGCGCGATAGCGCGCCAGGCGCACCTTGGCGAAGGGCATGTAGAAGCCGAGCGTGACGAGGGTCAGCAGCGCATTGCTCAGGATGATGCCCATCAGTGGCAGCGGGCGCATCGTGCTGACGAAACGGTGCGGGCCCACCTTGGCGGCGTTGAACAGCGCGTTGGTGGTCAGCGCGCGCGAAATAGCCGGCCCCAGCAACATCATCATCAGATAGACGACGGCAATCATCAGCGACATCAGGATCGGCACGCCATCCGTTGACGCTTGCGACGTCGGCCAACTGATCTGAAACACCGAGATGGCAATACCCAAGCCGGCGACCAGCAAGAGCCCGATCACGAACATGATGGCGCCGGGAATCAGATAGGCAAGGTAGTAATCGGACGCGCTGGGATTGGCTGTGAACGGCGTCTGGCCGAAGCGCATGCGACCCAACGCGAAGCGTTGCAGATTGCGTTTCCACCACGGATAGGCCAGGCCCAGTGAGAGCGGCACGGCCAGGCCATGCAGGTAGAAGATCCGCGCCACCTCGCCCAGGGTGCCGTCAAAGTGCAGACGGATGCCGCGCCAACTGGTGTTGTGGGCACGAAAGCGCAGGCTCTGGCGCATGATCCATGGCCACAGCACCAGCGACACCAGGAACAGCAGCGCCGCCGCGACCGGCAAGGCTACGGCCAGGCCCTGGTATACCGCCAGCAGCCCCACCACCAGCAGGCGCCCCTTGAGGATCGACGACGGCCGGCCGTGGTAATCCAGCGAAGTGCCACCGAATACGGTGTGGCGATGAAAGTACTGCTCGCGGCGGACCTTGGCCCAGGCACTGTAGATGCCCAGCGTCACCACCGACAACAGCAGATTGACGATCCAGATGCGGAAGTACTCGCCGCCGCGCCCGGTAAAGCGGAAATCCTCGCGCACCTGCGCAGGCATGGAAATATCGTTCATGGTCCGGATGATCGCCAACGTCGCGCCACGACAGGGGCTATCGAAAGAAAGGTGATAGATCGCACGCAGTCACCGGTTGTCCGTTGACTGCCATCAAGCGCAGCAGCAGGGCTCCGGTCGCGCGCACTTATGGGTAGGTGGCCGTCGCCATGCGGCCGGCATCGTACAGCGTGAATCGCCGCAACGCCCGCAAAAAAACGCACGAGGCCCTGCATGCCGCAGCATGCAGGGCCCTCGCCCCCCCCGGGATGATCTCTAGATGCGGAAGCGTGCGATGTCGCCTTGCAGGCGGGCCGCCAGATCTTCCAGCGTATGGGTGGTGCCGGCCGTGCCGCGCGCGATGGCAAGGTTCTCGTCGGCCATCTGTGCAATCTGTTCAACGTTGCGCGCCAGGTCGTTGCTGGCGGAGGTCTGCTCGCGCAGCGCCAGCGAAATGTCGCTGACATATTGCACGACGCGCTGCGAAGCGGCATGAATATCGTGCATGGCCTCGCCTGCCTTGTGCGTCAACGCCACGCCGTCGCCCACTCGCGCCACACCCATTTGCATGGACTGCACCGCTTCGCTGGTGCCGCGCTGGATCACGTCGATCATGTCGGTGATCTGGCGCGTCGCCTGCGAGGTCCGCTCGGCGAGCTTGCGCACTTCGTCGGCCACCACGGCAAAACCCCGACCGGACTCGCCAGCGCGCGCCGCCTCGATGGCGGCATTCAGCGCCAACAGATTGGTCTGCTCGGCGATTTCCTTGATGGTCGCGACGATGGCGCTGATCTGTTCGGAATTGGCGCCCAGTTCATCGATCACACGCGACGACTGCGCCACCGATTCAGAGATGCGCTCGATTTCCTGCACGGTCCGGTTGACGACGTCTTCACCCTTGCCGGACATACCTCCAGAATGCGTCGCCATGCCTTCGGCATCATTGGCGAAACGCGAGATCTCGGTGACGCCGACGGTCATTTCTTCAACCGTAGCCGCCATGTTGGAGGCCGCTTCACTCTGTTGTTCGGAGCCGTTGGCGACGTTCTCGGCCAGCCCGTTGAGCGTCGCCGCCGAGCTGCGCACTTCCTGCGCCGTGGCGCTCACGCTGCCGAGGATGCCGGCGAACGAGCCAGCCATGTTGTTGAATTGGTCCGCCACCTCGCGCAATTCATCGCGCGCCGAGAACTGGATGCGGTAACCCAGGTCGCCATCGCCGATATGGCGCGCGCCCTCGCGCAGCTCTTCCACCGAACGGGTCAGCGCGATCAGCATGCTGATGAACATGTAGGCCAGCGCCAGCACCATCGCTACGGCCACCGCGGCGGAGCCGAACACGCGTAGCGCCAGCGAACGGGCGCGCCAGGCGACGATGCTGTCCAACTCGCCCAGGACATTGTCGGTGACGACCTTGTAGTACGCGGCCACGGCCTTGTCGCCGGTTTCCATGAAGGGCACCGTGGTGACGGTCATGAGACCGCCGACGATGTCCGAACGCGTCACGTCGAGCAACGGCTTCATGGCCTCGTCCATGGTCTTGATGGTCTTGCCGAGCGAGGCGCCCAGGCTGCTGTCATAGCGGCCAATGCGCTTGTACAGCTCGGCCAGTTCGTTCTGCGCATCGGTCAGTTGATCGAGCAGGCCACCGAGCTTGCGCGATTCGGCGCCGAAGGCCGACGCCATGGCCAGTCCCAGTACGCCGGAGCCGCGCACGCTGGTCAGATAGGCGGCGTTGTCGGGAATCTTGTGAAGCAGGGCATCGACCAGATAGGCGCTGCGCGGATCCGGATCGCTCTGCAGGGTCGACACGCCGGCCAGGTCACGGATGAACAGACGCAGTTCTTCGCGCACCAGGTAAGAAGTGGCAGCGTCGTTGGCCGGCTTGCTGCCATCCACCGCCGCGGCCACACGCGCCTTATAGGCCGTCCACTGGTTGTTGAGGAAGCTCATCCGCTTGGCCAGGTACAGCTCGGGATGATCGGCCACGGCCTCGGTGAGCTTCTTGAGTGCCACATCGGTGGCTGCCGCGCTCTTTTGCAGCGGCGTCTTCAGATCGCTGTTGCCGGGTGCCGCCGGCGCCAGGCCTGTGTACAACGCCAGTTGCTGATGCACGGCATAGGTCGGCTCCAGCAGTTCCACCCCGGCGCGCTCGCGGCGCGCCAGGCGCAGATCGTTCATCATCAGACCGGCCGTCTGCACGGTGAAGAAGCCGATCGTCACCACCGACATCAAACCCAGCAGGGCAAACTTGTAGGGGTACTTCAGGCGCCGCAGAAGCGCGATGGCGGGCGCGAACAAAATGCTGATCGATTTCACGGCTGTTGTCTCCGCGGTGCGGCGCCTCGGGCGCCGCCCTCAAATATGTTGCGCGCACCCTGACGGGCGCGCTCGAAGGGGCTCACAGATGGAAGCGGGCCACTTCGGTCGTCAATTTCTGGGCCAGCGATTCAAGGCGCGCAGCGGTCTGCGCGGTCTCGCTCACGGCGGCGTTGTTCTCATCGGCCATGCGGGCGATGCGCTCGACGTTCTGAGCGATCTCGGTGCTGGCGGCGGTCTGCTCACGCAGCGCCAGCGAGATGTCGCTCACCGATTGCACGACGCGGCTCGATTCATCGCGAATGCGCAACATCGATTCGCCCGCCTGGTTGGTCAGCTCAACGCCACCACGCACGCGGCGCACGCCATCCTGCATGGCGGATACGGCGCGATTGGTGCCGGACTGGATGGCGCCGACCATGCCGGCGATCTCCTGCGTCGCACGGCCGGTACGCTCGGCCAGCTTGCGCACCTCGTCGGCCACCACGGCGAAGCCACGGCCCGTCTCGCCCGCCCGCGCCGCCTCGATGGCCGCGTTGAGCGCCAACAGGTTGGTCTGGTCGGCGATTTCCTTGATCGAATTGACGATGGAGCTGATCTGCGCGGTGTTCTGCCCCAGCGCTTCGATCACCGTGGCGGATTGATTGACAGCCTCGGCGATGCGCTCCATTTCGTTGACGGTGGCCTGCACCACTTCGCCGCCGCTGGTCGACAGCGCGCCGGAATGCGAAGCGACTTCTTCGGCCGAGGCGGCGTGGCGCGAGATCTCGTCGATGCCGACGGTCATCTCTTCGACCGCCGAAGCCATGCTCGAGGCAGCTTCCGATTGCTGCTCCGACCCCTGCGCCACTTGCTGCGCGCTGCCGGCCAGGGCGGTAGCCGATTGATTCAGCTCCTGCGCGGTGGTCTGCACGCGCTGAATGACTTCACCGAATGACGCCGACATGGAATTGAATTGGTTCGATACATTGCGCAACTCGTCATGCGCCGAAAACGCGATGCGGTAGCGCAGTTCGCCGGCCCCGATGCGGCGCGCACCTTCCGATAGCTCGGAGACCGAACCGAGGATGGCGAAGAACATGGCGATGGAGAAATAACCAAGCAACACCACCATGACACCGGCCGCCGTGGTGTTGGCGATGAAGCCGGCGTTCAGCTCGCTGATGCGGGCTTCGAGCACCGTGCGCAGCGTCGGGATGAGCTGACTGTCGGCACGCGCGTAGATGGCGTCCGGCGCGACGGCGGTCTGCGTCAGCAGATCCCGTGGGGCGATGCCCAGGGCACCTTGCACCAGCTCGGCATCGGCCACGCGATGAACAGTCAGATAGGCATCGGCCAGATCCTTGGAAGCACTGCGCAGGGCTTCCTTTTCGCTGCTGCTGGCATTGGCCGCACGCGACAGGGAATCGAGCAGCTCGTCACGCGTACGCTCTACTTCGGTCAGATGGCCGCTGACCTTGCGCCATTCCGTCGCCATATCCTTGGTGACGATGAGATACACGCCCGACATGCGCAGGCGATTGAGGCGGTCGGTGGCGTCCGGCAGCTTTCGTACCAATGCATCGGCCAGGTAGTTGGCATCAGGCGAGGCATCGGAGATCAGGTTGGAAACCTCACCGACGTCGCGCATGAAATCGTAGGTCAGGCTGAACAGCTTGGCATGCAGCGTCGCCACGTCGGTTCCCTGGGCGCCGCCGATCTTGCCCTTGAGTTGCTGCCACTCGTCGCGCACGGCCTTCCAGCGCGGAGCCAGCTTGAACGCTGCGCCCTCACCAGCAACAGCCTTGTCGACTTCCGCCATGGCGGCGTCCACCTCACCCTGGCGCGCCGTCACGTCGGCCTTGAACGATTCTTCGCCGCTTTGCGCGCCAACCGCCGCCACAGCGTGGTTCTGCAGCGCCTTGAGTACATGCAGGGTGGGTTGGTAGACCGCCAGGCCGTCGCGCTCTTCGCGCGCCGATGTCAATTCGGATTGCATGGCCACGGCCAGCGATATGACGAAGAAGCCAATCGACACCGCAGCCACCAGCCCGATCAGGCCGAATTTGTAGGGATAGCGCAGCCGATTCAAAAGGGCCACGGCGGGGCTGAATATTGCTTTCACTACCTGTCTCCTCGCGAGGCTTTATTTGTACTGGAACCGATACCAAAGACACCCCCGGTGCCGCCTCGGCGAAATACTTAACCGTTCCAGTGTGATCTGTGAACGCTATCGGGACCGTACGCCATAACTTGAGGTACGTGATATCCCTTATGGCGGACGTCGGTTTTTCGCAAATTATTGTTATCTATAGGGAAACTACTGAGTACTCCTCACGGCACATGGGCCGTGACACAAAATCACACTTCGAAGGTGCGGGCCGCAAAAAGCGCGGCAACCTGATGGGCGGCCATGGGATGGCCGAGTAGATAGCCCTGCACTTCGTCACAGCCACAGGTGCGCAACGCTTCGAGGATCGCGGCGCTCTCGACACCTTCGGCCACCACGCGCAACCCGAGGCTGTGCGCCAGCGCGATGGTCGACCGTACGATGATGGCATCCTGCTCATCGGCCAGCATGTCCTGCACGAACGAGCGATCGATCTTGAGCGATGCCAGCGGCAAGCGGCGCAGATACGCCAGCGACGAGTAGCCGGTGCCAAAGTCATCGATCGACAGGCGCATGCCCTGTGCCACCAGACGATCCACCACGGCCAGCGCCCGGTCCGGGTCGCTGATGAGTGAGGTTTCGGTGATTTCCAGTTCGAGCGCGGCCGGCGGTACGCCCATTTCGGCGAGCAGGTCGGCCAGCGCATCGGGCAGTGTCACGTCGAGCAGATTGCGCGTCGACAAGTTGATCGCCACCGACACGTCCAGACCGGCATCGCGCCAGCGGCGCAACTGGCGCAACGCTTCGCGCGCCACCCACAGGGTCAGCGGACGGATCAGATCGCTGGTTTCGGCGTAGGGGATGAACTCTGCCGGTGCGATGCGGCCCAGCGTTGGGTGTTCCCACCGCACCAGCGCCTCGCAGCCACTCCAGGTATTGGTCGCCAGATCGAGCTTGGGCTGGTAGTGCAGCACCAATTGATCGCTGTTGATGGCCGATCCCAGCTCGGTGATCATCGCCAGACGGCGCGGATTGTGCGTGTCGTACTGCGGGTCGAACACGCTCACGCCGCCGACCTTGGTCTTGGCCACGTACATCGCCACGTCCGCGCAGCGCAACAGGGCATGGCTGGTTTCGCCATGCTCCGGATACAAGGCAACGCCCACCGAGGCGCCCAGTTCGAGGGCGATGCCCTGGACATCGAAGGGCTGGCGCAGCACCACGCTGAGCAGGCCGGCGAAGGCCTGTGCTTCTTCCTGGCGACCGTCGCCGGGCAACAGCACCGCGAACTCGTCGCCCCCCAGGCGCGCCAGCATGGCGCCGAACGGCGCCAGGGTAGTGGCCAGCCGGGCCGCCACCAGCTTGAGCAGATGATCGCCCGAGTGATGGCCGAGGGTGTCGTTCACTTCCTTGAAGCGGTTCAGGTCGAGCAGCATCAGCGTCACGCCGGTGCCCTCGCGCTGCGCCCGCTCGATGGCTGCGCTGGTCTGGCGATGCAGGTGGGTGCGGTTGGGCAGGCCGGTGAGCGAATCGTGCATGGCCTGGTATTCGAGGTCCTGCACATGGCGCGCGTTGGCCATGGCCAGGGCAACCGTCTGGCATACGGCGTTGAGCGTATCCAGTTCGGTATGCGCCAGCGCCGCCACACTGCCCTGGAACAGCAGACTGATGGTGCCGAAGGCTTCGTTGCGATAGATCAGCGGCATCGACACCAGCGAGCGCACGCCGTTCTGGATCATCGCCAGCTTGCCCTGCGCGGTCATGCGCGGATCGGACGCGATGTCGGGACTGATCAGGATGTGCTGTTCGCGCAAGGCCAGGCCGCCGAGACTGCCTTCGAGCGGTATCGACGGTTCGCTCTCGTTGAGCGTCTCGGAGCCCTGCCCCATGCAGGCGAGTCGATGCAGGCGGCCTTCGGCGCTGTCGAGGCGGAAGAAGCTGACGATGTCGGCGCGGCGCAACAGATGCAGCACGCGCACGGTCTCTTCAGCGATCAGGGTAATGTCGGTGAGCCCTTGCAGGCGGCTGGCCAGGCTGTTGACCACCTGCAGCGCATTGTTGCGCTGCTCCAGTTGCAAGGCGGCCTGGGCGCGGGCGCGCTCGGCCAGTTGGCGATCAGTGATGTCGCGCACGATCGCCAGCGTGTAGCGCTCGTGGCCCAGCGCGATCGCCGTCAGGCTCACTTCAGCGTCGAACAGGGTGCCATCCTGGCGGCGGTGGACCCATTCGAAGAATTGCGGTGCGCCGTCCTGGGCGCGCCGGATCATGGCGGCGGCCTTTTCGATCGACGGTTGGCCATCCGGCTGCGCCGACGGCGACAGGTCGTCCGGCCGCAGTGTCAGCAGAACATCGCGCGAGCAGCCGAACAGTTCGGCGGCGCGCTGGTTGCAATCGACAAAGCGGCTGCCACGCAGCGTAAAGATGGCGTCGCCCGCCGACTCGAACAGCATGCGGTAGCGCCGCTCGCTGTCCTTCAGTTCGTGGAACACCAGCAGTTGCGACACCAGATCCGCCACCGATCCGGCGAAGGCGCGTTCCTCGCGGCTCCACAGGCGGGCACTGCCGACATGTTCGATGCACACCACGCCGCACAGGCGGCCGGCCGTATGCAAGGCGGCATGGAGCACAGCACCGATGCCGCACGGACCCAGGTAGCTCGCCGCCAGCTCGGTCGTACGCGGGTCGTTGAGCGCGTCGCTGGCCTCGATCACGCGGCTGGCGTCAAGGACCTGCAGATAATGAGGCAGCGCGGCGAGCTCGACACGACGCGGCTCGTCGAAGGCGCGCACCTCATGGGTGTAATGGATATCACCGTCGAGCACGCCGGCATCGCGGCGCACCAGCCAGATGCCGGCGCGACTGGCCCGCATGGTCTCGCACACGAAGACCGCCACGTCGCGCAAGGCGGTATTCAGGTCGCCTTCCCACAACGCAGCATCCTTCGACAGGCCGATGAAGGCTGTCTGAAGACGGTGCGAAAGGCTGTCGAGGGCATCGACGGAAGGCAAATTCATGGTCCGGGCGGGCAGGGCACGAAAACACGATATCGACCTGATTTGCCAAAACTGTAGGAAAACTGCCGGAATTTACATCGACATACCTGGCGCGCCCCTTGTGCCGAGCGCCATGAAAACGTCACAAGCCCCGTGGGATGGGACCTTGGCGATGGGCGCCCCGCGCCGGGATCGGCCCGCCGGAGCCCATGGCGGGCGGCGGCGGGCCGGCATGCTCACTGGTCAGCGAACGGTTTTGTCCAAACGCTGCTTTACGTAACTGCCGGGCGCCTCATCGAGAACCGTCAGCGGGCCGGCGACCGGGTCGCGCGCCGCCACCTGGCTGGCATCCTGCGCCAGCAGCCAGGCGTTCCAGTCGGTCCACCACGATCCTTCGTGGGCCTGCGCGCCCGCCAGCCAGGCTTCGGGGGTGTCCGGCAGGTCTGCGCCTTCGTTGACCCAGAAACCATACTTGTTGGCCACCGGCGGATTGACGATCCCGGCGATGTGGCCGGAACCGCCGAGCACGAAGCGTGGCGCGCCGCCGAACAGGTGCGGCCCGGCGTAGGTGGTCTTCCAGGGCGCGATGTGGTCTTCCTTGGTGGACACGAAATAGGTCGGGATCTTGACCTTCGCCAGATCGATGCGCGTGCCCAGCAGTTCGATGCCGCCGGGCTCGCGCAACGCGTTCTTCATGTACATGTTGCGCAAGTAGAAGCTGTGCATCTTGGCCGGCATGCGCGTGGCATCGGAGTTCCAATACAGCAGATCGAAGGGGAACGGATCCTTGCCGAGCAGGTAGTTGTTCACCACGAACGACCAGATCAGATCGTTGGCGCGCAGCATGTTGAAGGTGTTGGCCATCTCGCTGCCTTCGAGATAGCCGCGCTCGGACATCTTCTGTTCGAGGTGGCTCACCTGCCCTTCGTCGATGAACACCGCCAGTTCGCCCGGATCGTGGAAATCCAACAGGGTCGCGAAGAAGGTCGCGGACGCGATGCGCTTGTCCTTCTTGGCGGCCAGGTAGGCCACGGCGGCGGCGAGCAGGGTGCCCCCCAGGCAGTATCCCGCCGTATTGACGCTGGTGGCGCCGGTCTGTTCGCAGACGGCATTGACGGCGTCGAGCACGCCTTCGCGCAGATAGTCTTCGAAACCCTTGTCGGCCAGCCGTGCGTCAGGATTGACCCAACTGATCACGAACACCGTATGGCCCTGGTCGACGGCCCACTTGATGAGCGAGTTCTTTTCGCGCAGATCGAGGATGTAGTACTTGTTGATCCACGGCGGCACGATGAGCAGCGGCCGCTTGTACGCCTTGGCGGTGGTCGGCGTGTATTGCAGGAGCTGGATGAGGTCGTTCTGGTAGACGACCTTGCCCGGCGTGGTGGCGACGTTCCTGCCCAGCTCGAAAGCCGAGGTGTCGGTCATGCGGATGCGCAGTTGCCCGTCACCTTCTTCGATGTCGCGCAGCAGGTTGTTGAACCCCTTGACGAGATTCTGGCCGTTGGAGGTGACGGTGGCGCGCACCACTTCCGGATTGGTCAGCACGAAATTGCTCGGCGACAGGGCGTCGATGTACTGGCGGGTGAAGAAGTCGACCTTCTTGCGGGTGGTCTCGTCCAGGCCTTCGACGCCGCTGACGGTGTCGTGCACGTGGCGCGCGGCGATGAGATACGACTGCTTGATGAAGTCGAACAGGAAATGATCCTGCCACGCTTCATCCTTGAAGCGCTTGTCATCCTTGGCGGGCGTCGCCAGCGGCGCCGTCTGCAGACCCATGAAACGCTGCATGGAGTTCTGCCACAGCGCGAAGTAATCCCACGCCAGCGCCCATTGGGCCTGCGCCAGCCGCACTGGATTGGCCAGCAGCTTGGCCATCATGTCCATGAACGCCTGGGCCAGCCCCAGTTCGTCGTCGGGCGCCTTGACCCCCTTCTGCATCTGGCGCTGGATGTGTTCGGTCAGTAGCTTCGAGCTGCGCCGCGCCACTTCGGCATAGGTGCGGGCGATCTCGTCGGCATCGGGCATCGGGGGCGCTTCGGCTTCCTTCTGGCTGGCGGACATACCACGTACTCCTGCGATGACGTTGGCAAAACGGGCGGCGGCTAGCCGGCCGCCCGGAAACGGATGAGGCCGTCCTCCACGCTGCGTTGCACGCTGCCGCGCGCGTGGAGCTGGTTCAGGTGGGCGATGGCCTCGCCCATGGCGAACATGACCTGATGCGAATCCAGTTCGCGTGCAAACAATACCGGCAGTACCTCGGCCGCCGTACGCGGCACGTCAAGGGCGGCCAACAATGTGGCGTCGCGCTCTGCATGGTGTGCGTCGAGCTGCCCGATGCGCGCCTGGACGCCCTGGAACGGTGCGCCGTGCGAAGGCAGCACCAGGGTGTCGGCAGGCAGGGGCGCAAAGCGGCGCACCGAATCCAGAAAGCGGCTGACCGAATCTTCTTCCGGCAAGGCGGGCGGCACGTTCACATTGGTGGTGATGCGTGGCAACAGCATGTCGCCCGAGATCAGCACGTGCAGGTCGGCGCAATACAAGGCCATGTGTTCCGGCGAATGGCCGTAGCCCACGATCATGCGCCAGGCATGACCACCGATGAACAGCTCATCGCCATCGGCCAGGCGGCGGTAGTGCATCGGCAATGCCGGCACGCCGCGCGCATAGACGTTGCCACGCTGGCTGAGCTTGTCACAGCGCGCTGCGTCCAGCCCGTGGCGGCGGAAGTGCTCCACCATCGACGCGATGTCATAGCCACCGATGCCGGCTAGCAAGGTGTGCGCCAGCAGATACTCGCCGGTGCTCATCCAGATCGGCGCGCCGGTGCGCTCGGCCAGATACTGGGCGTTGCCGACATGGTCGGGATGGTAATGGGTGACGATGATCTTGCTGACGGAGCGGCCCGCCTGTGCCAGCACCGCATCCCAGGTGGCGCGCGAAGCGGCATCGCCCAGGCCGGTGTCGACGATCGCCAGCGCATCACCGTCGTCGACAAGCCACAGATTGATGTGGTCCAGCGCGAAGGGCAACGGCATGCGCAGCCATTGGATGCCCGGCGCCACCGCCAGGGTGGCGACACCCGCAGGCGGCGCGGCAAAGGGAAAGTGCAGCGTAGTCTCGGTCACATTCGCATTGGGGAGGGCAGACGCAGCGATTGTATATCCCGCAGTGCGGCAAACCGCGCCTTGCGCGGCCCCGGGTATACGGCAAGGCACCCTTTGTCCGCCGGACAGGAGCGGCATCGTGGGCGCAGGCATAATGACCGCTTCGCCTCGCAGGGACTCGCCCCCGATGAAGAATGTCCTCATCGCCGGTGCCAGCCGCGGTATCGGGCTGGAACTGGCCGTGCAATACGCCGCCGATGACTGCCACGTCGTGGCGGGCTGCCGCCAGCCGGACGATGCGCGCAAATGGTTGCCGCCGGCGGTCGATCTGCAGGAGCTGGACGTCACGCGCATCGAGTCCGTCGCCGCGCTGGCCTGGCATTGCGACGACATGCCGCTGTCGCTGATGGTCATCGCGGCCGGCGTGCAGGGGCCGACGATGGAACACTTCCTGGCGCCCGGCGACCAGGACTTCGATACGGTCATGCACACCAATGTGCTGGGGGCGATGCGCCTGATCCAGGCCTTTGCGCCATCGGTGGCGCGCACCCACGGCCGCATCGTCGTGCTGTCTTCGCACCTGGGATCGCTGGCGGGCACCCACGTCGCCACTCAGCCGCTGTATCGCGCGTCGATCGCGGCGGCCAACATGGTCACGCGCATGGCGGCGGCAGCCTATCGGTCGGCGGGCATCACCGTGACGAGCATCGATCCGGGCAGCGTGCGCACCGACATGGGCGGCCCGCAGGCCGAACTCGGCGTCGCCGAGGCCGTCGACACCCTGCGCGGGCTGATCGATTCACTCGATCCGGCACACAACGGGCATTTCATCGATCTGGGCGGGCACACGCTGGCATGGTGAGGGCGCGGGCCTGGTTTGGCATTCTTGTTGCATGGCGATCGACATGGCACCCATTGACTTCTATTTCGACTTCTCCTCGCCCTACGGCTACCTGGCCTCGGAATTGATCGACGATGTAGGCGCGCGCCACGGCCGGCCGGTGGTGTGGCACCCGATCCTGCTCGGCGTAGCCTTCCGCGCCACCGGGGCGGCGCCTTTTCCGCAGATCCCCCTCAAGGGCGAATACGCCATGCACGACATGGCGCGCTCGGCGCGTTACCTCGGTCTCGATTACAAACATCCGAGCAATTTCCCCATTCCGACGCAGCACGCCGCACGCGCCTTCCTGTGGCTGCAGGATCGCAACCCGGACCAGGCCCGCGCATTCGCCCATGCGGCCTATCGCGCCTATTTCACGCGCGACATCAACATCGCCGAGTTGGATACCGTGCTGCGGCTGGCCGCCGATTTGGGCGCCGAGCGCAATGAACTGGGCATGGCGCTCGGTGACGTCGCGCTCAAGGAACGGCTCAAGGCCGAGGTCGACCTGGCGCTGGCGCGCGGGGTGTTCGGCTCACCTTATTTCATCGTCGAAGGAGAGCCCTTCTGGGGCGCGGATCGACTGCCGCACCTGGACAAGTGGCTCGCCGAAGGCGGCTTCTGAGGGCTCCGCCATGGACTGGACACGTCTGGACCTCGCCCAATTGCTCGCCCTGGCCGCCGCGCTCGGGCTGGCCAGCGGCATCCGCCTGTACGCCCTGCTGTTCGTGATGGGCCTGGCCGGGCACCTGGGCTGGGTGGAACTCCCCCATGGACTGACCGTGCTGATGCATCCGCTGGTGCTCGGCGCCAGCGGCCTGCTGATGGTGGTGGAATTCCTTGCCGACAAGATCCCGGCGGTCGACACGCTGTGGGACAGCGTCCACACCTTCATCAGGCTGCCGGCCGGTGCCCTGCTGGCCAGCGGACTGGCCAGCCACGGCACGGCTGCGGCCATCGCGCTGGCATTGGTAGGCGGCACCTTCGCCGCCACCGGACATCTGGCCAAGAGCGGCGCGCGCGCCACGCTCAACACCTCGCCCGAACCGATTTCAAACTGGGCCGCGTCATTCGGCGAGGACACCGTGTCGCTCGGCCTGTTCTGGCTGATCGCCACACATCCCCTGCTGGCGGGCCTGCTGGCCCTGCTGCTGGCGGCGCTGTGCGTCTGGCTGGTGAGCCGCCTGTGGCGGTCACTGCGGGCACTGGTGCGCCAGGCGCGCCCGTTGTCCGCGCCCGCCGCGCACCGGCCACCGCGCAACAGCCGTACGGCGTGAACACGATGGAGCGCCTCGACGAAGCGACCGATCTGCCCGTGTCCCCGTGCATCCGCATGTGCTGCCTGGATGACCGCACCGACATGTGCCTGGGGTGCTTCCGCACGCTCGACGAAATCCGCCTCTGGCGGGCGTCCGATGCCGGCGAGCGCCTGCGCATATTGGCCGACTGTCAGATCCGCCGCGCCGCCCACGAAGCCCGCTATGGGCATCCGGCGGGCGGTTTCTAGGTCCGCCGTTCAACGCGTGTAGTAATCGCCCAGCAACTGGTCCATGACCCAGGTCGTGCGTGCCGCGCTTTCGCCTGTGCTCGGGCAGCGGCCGACGCCATTGAGCTCATCGACGATGGTCTGGATCAAGGGCTGATGCACGTGCGCCGGATAGGGCAGGACGAATTCTTCGCGCCCGGCTTCCGTGACGAGCACCACGGCGCTGTCGTCGAAGGTGGCATAGGTAAGACTGCCGCGCGTGCCGACAATGCGCGTCTCGTCCATCCGGCCGAAGGCATCGAACGCCCACAGGCCACTGCCCTGCACACCCGATTCAAAAACGAAGCTGCCCGCGACGATGTCCTCGGCCTTGTACAGCCCGGCCTGGTTGCCGGCATAGCCTTGCGCCTTGGCGATCGGACCGAGCGCGTAGTCGAGGAAGTCGAGCATGTGCGAGGCCATGTCGAGAAAATAGCCGCCCCCCGAAATGGCCGGATCGACCCGCCAGTTGCCGGCCGGATCGCGATCGGCTTCGGACGCCGGACGCTGCAGCGTGACGGTGACCAGGCGCGGCGTCCCGATGGCGCCTGAATCGAGAATTTCCTTGATCTTCACAAAGCGCGCCAGTGCCCGCCGGTAATACGCCACGAACAGGGGGACGCCGGCGCGCCGGCATACCTCGACCATTTCGAGGCATTCGGCATGGTTCATCGCCATCGGCTTTTCGACGTACACCGGCTTGCCCACCGCTGCGCACTGGAGAACGTAATCCTTGTGCGGCGCTGGCGGTGTGGCGACGTACACGGCGTCGACCTCGGGATCGAGAATCAGCGCATCGCCTTTGTCATACCAGCGCGGTACGCCATGGCGGCGCGCATAGTCGGCGGCGCGTTCGCCGTCGCGGCGCATCACCGCCATCAGTTCGGAATGATCGGCCTTCTGGAAACCCGGCCCGCTCTTTACCTCGGTGACATCACCACACCCGATGATGCCCCACCGCATCGTCCGCATCGCATCAACCCTCGACCAGCCTGGAAGACATGCAGTATCGCAAACCTGGCGGCCTCACCGCCAGGGCGTGAACACCCCGACGGCCCCGCACAGGCGCGCGAGCTGTGGTCACATGATCGTCAAGCCGCCACCCCGAGCCGTTGCACGCGCACCCGGCGCCACTGCGCGTCGACCTGATCCGTCAGTACGGTGACGCCGGATGTTTCGAGGCGGCGCACTTCGGTGCGCGGTAGCCACAGTTCGAACACATCCTGCGCGCAGGGCCATGCCGGATTGGCACGCGCCAGCGTCAGCGCAATGGCCTCGGTCGTGCTGCGCACGCTCACGCGCCAGCCGCCATGCTGGCCCCGGCGGTAGGCGTCGCTGACGCCATCGTCTTCGAAGATTTCCTGCTCGAAGACGCCTTCGCCCTTGAGGGGGAAGAGGGCGAAGCCACGCGTGTCGGCCGGCTGGGCAAAGTGCTGCTCGGCCAGGTTCAGCGCAATGACGCTGCCTTCGCGCGCCAACAGCGGCGGCTGGCGCCAGTCGCTCGCCGGCAGCACGATGTCCTGACCGCCGGCGTAATGCTGGCCGGTCCAGAAGTCGTACCAAGCCGCGCCCGCGGGCAAGTACACCGTGCGCGCGCTGCGGCCGGCGTCCACCACCGAGGCCACCAGCAGATGACGGCCCAGCAACATGTCGTCGTTTTCCTCGAAGCAGCGCGGATCGCCCGGGAAGTCATGCAGGGTCGGACGGATCATCGGCTCCAGCAACCGGTGCGAACGCCACAGCAAGTCGTACAGGTACGGCATCAGCGTGTAGCGCAGGCGAATCAGGTCGCGAATGCTGGCGGTGTGCTCCGGGTACATCCAGGGCTCATTCACCGATTTGTCATCGTTCCACGAATGGATGCTGAAGCGCGGCAGGAAAATGCCGTGCTGCACCCAGCGCAGCAGCAGCTCGGGTTCCGGCGCCGGCCCCGAGAAACCGCCGATGTCGTGCCCGGTATTGGACACCCCCGACAGCGCCAGCCCCATCGCCATCTTGATGTTGTAGCGCAGCGTTTCCCACGACGTGTAGTTGTCGCCCGACCAGGTCTGCACGTAGCGCTGCATGCCGGTGGCGCCCGAACGCGACACCAGGTAGGGGCGCTCCTGCGGACGCGCGGCGATCTGCGCGCGCTTGGATGCCTGGATCATGAGCAGCGTGTGCAGCGGTTTGGCGCTGCGCGCCGTCATGCGCGCGCCGAAGCCATGCACCGTGGCGGTGTCGCTCCAGATTTCGAATTCGTTGTTGTCGTTCCAGGTCGCCGCGATGCCGTAGTCGAGCAGCGCTTCGGTCACTTGCCGCGTCCACCAGTCGATGGTGGCTGGATTGGTGAAGTCCAGATAAGCGCCTGTCTCATCCCAGAACTGCACGGACAAGGGCTTGCCGTCAGCGTCCTTGACGAACAGGCCGGCCTCCTCGGCTTCCTTGAAGCGCGGGTGGTCATGCAACAGGCATGGCTTGATGTTCGGGCACAGACGCACCCCATGGTCGAGATAGTGCTGAACGAACCCCGCCGGGTCGGGGAACTTGTCGCGGTTCCAATTGAAGACGTAGCGCTTGTCTTCGATCGAGGTGTAGCCCGAAGACAAGTGGAACGAATCGCACAGGATGTCGTGCTCGCGGCAGCCGTCGAGGAACTCATTCATGCGTTCCTGCGCATTGGGCGCATCGGTGTACGTCATGGTCGAGCCCGAATAGCCCAGGCTCCATTTCGGCGTGAAGGTCGGGCGGCCGGTCATCCATGTGAAGCGGCGCGTCACGTCGGCCGGACGCGGACCGGCGATGAAGTAGTAATCCAGATCGCCGTGGTCGGCACTGAAGTAGCGATAGTGGCCGTGATAGTTGTCCAGCTCGCGCCCCATGTTGAAGGTGCAGTCCGACAGGGTGTCGTAGAACAGGCCGAACGCCACCTGGCTGGTGCGCTTCCAGGTGATGTAGAAGGGGATGTGCTTGTACAGCGGATCGGTGGTGCGAGCGTTGTAGCCCATCGGATCCACGTTGCACAGGCGGTAGCTCTGACCCATGCGGTTGGCATCACCGGCACGTTCGCCCAGGCCGAAGTACATTTCGTCGGGCTTGCGCTCGAGGTAGTGATAGACCTTTTCGTCCCACCAGCCAAAGTTGTAGCTCTGCGTGTAGCGGTCGCGCGCGGCCAGGTGCCAGACGCCGTCGACGAATACCTCCCATTGGCAGAACAGGCCGGCCAGGCGGATGCTCAGGCGCACGCTGGCGGTGCACACCACCAGCACGCCATCGGCTTCGCGGACATCCGCGGCGGGCAGCGAGAAGCCGCGCATGTCGAAACGGTCGCGACCGTCGGTGGCGACGTCTTCTTCGCCCGGCGCAATGGCCCAGGTACGCGGGAACTTGATGGCACCGCCCGGTAGCACCAGCAGGCGCAGGATGTCCTCTTCAAAGACGAACACATGGGCCAGATGGCCTTCCTCGCTGGTGAGGGTGAGACGGCCGACTTCTTGATGGGTAAGCCGGAACAGAGGGGGATGCTGCATGGAACTCATGACGTTTTCCTGGATTCAGGCAGAGGTCGCGGCGGCCCGCACCCAAAAGGGGCGGGCCATGCGGCGCCTCAGCCGGCGTTGACCGAAGACCGGTTGCGCAACAACGAAATGACGATGACTGCGCCGAGCAGATCGAATACGGCGAGGCTGGCGAACAAAGGGTTGTAGCCGATGGTATTGGCGAGGGCGCCGACCACCAGCGAAAACGACAGGCCCCCTATCCACGACACCATGCCGGTCAGGCCATTGGCGGTGGCCAGTTCATGCGGCCGGAAGATGTCGGTGGACAGCGTGTTGAGCAGGGCCGAGATCATCTGGTGGGCAAAGCCGCCCAGGCAGAAAAGGGCAATCGCCGTATAAGGGCTGGAGGCCAGACCGATGCAGCCGGGGCCGATCATGCACACGGCGCCCAGCACGATCCCGGCGATGCGCGAATTGACCAGCTTGAGCTTGAAGCGCTTCATCAGGAACGGCGACAGGTAGCCACCCAGTACGCCGCCCATGTCGGCAGCCAGGAACGGCATCCACGCGAAGATGGCGATCTGCTTGAGGTCCATGCCGCGTTCGGTCGCCAGATACAGCGGAATCCAGAAGCTGAAGGTCTGCCACGCCGGCTCGGCCAGGAAGCGCGGCAGCGCGATGCCCCAGAAGCCCTTGGAGCGGATGATCTCCGTGAGCCTGGGCTTTTCCTGCAGCACTTGTTTGTCCTGCCCCTCGAGGATGTACGCGCGCTCGGCCGCCGACAGGGCGGGGTGATCCTTGGGCGAGCGGTAGCAGAAGAACCACAGCGCGGCGAACACGAAACCGAACGCGCCGGTGACGATGAAGGCCAGACCGGTGCTGTGCATGGTGGCCACGAAGATGACCAGCGGCGGCGCCAGCATGGCGCCCAGCGACGTGCCGGCATTGAACCAGCCGATGGCGACCGAACGTTCCTTGGCAGGGAACCACTCACCCACCGCCTTGATGCCGGCCGGAATGGCAGCCGCTTCGTTGAAGCCGAGCAGACCACGCCAGAAGGCCAGCCCGCCCCACGAGGTGGCGGTGGCGTGCAGCATGCTGGAGAACGACCACAGCACGGCAAACAGGGCGAAGCCCACCTTCAGGCCCAGAAAATCAAGGATGTAGCCACAGATTGGCTGCATCACGGTGTAGGCGAGCTGGAACGCCGCCACCACGTATGAGTATTCCTGGGTGGTGAAATTCAACTCTTGCTGCAATTGCGGCGCGAGTACGCTGAGCGAGCTGCGGGCCAGATAGTTGATGATGGTGCCAAGGCAGATCAGCGCGATGATCCACCAACGCAACCCACGGATGCTTTTCATGCAAGCTCCTCCTTCGTTCGACGTGCCGGAGCTCTGTTGTGCATAGGTGCGGATCGCTTCGCCATGCCACCACCACTGGACGCGATCTCCGGCGCCCGTTGGGCATGCCCCTCCCGTGGCATGCCATAGAACAGAGGAGACTAGAGGCGGCGCGTGCTGCAAACAACGCGCATTGCCGCAAAAAACGTCACACCCCCGTGACAGGTGGTCACTACGGATGGACAAATTATTAATTTTTCTATCAAATCGATCTATGCAAAATTTTGCATAGTGCATTGGATACAAGCATGGCAGGCAAGCTGAAAATCACCGACATCGCACGCCAGACCGGCCTGTCGGTCAGTACGGTGTCGCGCGTATTGGCGGGCAAATCCAACACCAGCCCACGCGCCAAGGCACTGGTGCTCGAATGCGCACGCGAGCAGGGCGTGTTCGAGGCCGCCGCCATCGCCCATCCCCTGGTCAACCGCATCGTGGTGTTCGCACCCCCGCGCGCCCTCGATCAGCATGCCGACGTGTTCTATTTCCGCATCATCCAGGGCCTGCGCGAAGCCGTAGCGCCGTTCGAGATCCACCTGAGCTTCTGCGCGCTGGAAGAAAACGACGCCGATGCGCCCTTGTTCCTCAAGCGCATGTCCGACCCCGTCAACGAAGCGGCGATCATCCTGGGCATCGACGACAACGCCATCCATGAGTTGGCCGCCGATCTGGGCAAGCCGGCGGTGCTGATCAACTGCCGCGACACCAGCATGCGGCTCAACGCCGTCATGCCGGACCACCGCCAGGTGGGCGAATTCGGCGCCAACCACCTGATCCGCCAAGGCCATCGCCGCATCCTGGTCGTCATGTGCCTGCGCCGCTTCACGCTCGAATGGCGGCTGGATGGCATTCGCGATGCCTGCGGCGCCCACAACGTCACGCTCGACGAATCGCAGCAACTGATCACCACCACCGGCTTCGGCACCGCCGAAGCGGAAGCCGCCATGCGCGCCTACCTCGACACTTGCCCGCCGGCGCAACGCCCCACCGCCGTCATCGCCGGTGGCGACTTCATGGCGGTGGGGATCATCAAGGCCTTGCAGGAAAAGGGCTGCCACGTACCGAAGGATGTCTCCGTCATGAGCATCGACGGTTTCAACCTGGCCACCATCGGCGACATCGCGCTGACCTCGGTCCATGTGGCGCGCGAAGAACTCGGCGCCGAAGCGCTGGCGCTCCTGCAGCGCCGCATCGCGCGCCCGCACGCACCCGCCTGTCTGATGCTGATCGGCGGCAAGCTCGCCGCCGGCGCCTCGGTCAAGCGCCTGGCCAGCCGGCGCGGCGCCAGCGCAAGCGCCGACGACATCGGCAGCCTGTACGGCTGACGGTGCGACAGCGCGGGCCACAGGCATGGCAGTGACTTTCTTTGTGGCGGCCGCTTTTTGGGTATCCTCACGAGCAAACCGTCAGCATCGATCGCAGCACCTATTGCATTCACCGGCTCATCGCCCATGAAAATCGCCACCTGGAACGTCAACTCCCTCAAGGTTCGCCTGCCTCATCTGCTCGACTGGGCGGCGGCCAATCAGCCGGACGTCATCTGCCTGCAAGAGATCAAGTGCGAAGACGCGGCCTTTCCCGGCCCGGCCTTGCTCGACGCCGGCTACCAGGCGGTGTTCTCCGGCCAGAAGACCTACAACGGTGTGGCGATCCTGGCGCGCCATGCGCTCACCGATGTGGCCGTCGGCATTCCGGGGCTGGAGGACGAACAACGGCGCGTCATTGCGGCCACTGTTGGCGACGTGCGCGTGGTGTGCGGGTACTTTCCGAACGGGCAGGCCCCCGGCACCGACAAGTTCGCCTACAAGCTGCGTTGGCTCGAAGCGCTGACCGCCTATCTGAAGGAAGAACTGGTGCGCTATCCCAGCCTGGTGCTGGGGGGTGACTACAACATCGCGCCGGACGAGCGCGACGCTCATCCCGACTGGAAGGAAGAGATCCACGTCTCACCGCCCGAGCGCGAGGCCTTTCGCACCCTGATCGGCCTGGGGCTGACCGATGCTTTCCGGCTCTTCGAGCAGCCCGAGCGCGTCTATTCGTGGTGGGATTACCGGATGTTCGCCTATCGGCGCAATTTCGGGCTGCGCATCGACCATCTGCTGGTCTCGCAGCCCCTGGTGCCGCAGGTGCGGGGCTGCCACGTCGACAAGACCCCACGGGCGCTCGAACGTCCGTCCGATCACGCGCCCGTGGTGGTGGAGCTGGCCTGAAGCCAGTGCCTACTGGGCCGCTGCGGTGGCGGCACCCGCCAGACGCGTATTGCCGTCAATGAGGGCATGGGTCTGCGTGTCGTATACATATTGCAGACCGTCGGCAGCGACGACCAGCGTGCGTCCATCCTGGCTCAAGCCCAGGCCGCTGACCGTGGTGCGTCGCGCATCGCGCAAATGGGCCAGCTCGCCAATGCCATTCCGCAGCTTGATGACGCGTACGTCACCAGTGTGAGTGTCGGCGATATACGCCACGCCGCGCACGGGATCATCCACGCGCAGGCCATCCGGCATGGTGCTCATGACATGACGGGCCGCGTTGCCCAGCACAACGGCCCCGACGATCAGGCCGACGGTGATGAAGATGCCCAGCGCGATGCGCCAGGCAGAAAACGGAGCGAGGCTGCCGACACTGTCGACCGCCATGAATTCGGACGGAGGTTGCATGGTCGTACTCCCAAAAATGGGGTGACTTGACGATGTGTCACCCGGGAGCAGACACTACCGGACAATTTCCGATCGTAACCGGTACAGTCTGGCAGCCGATTCAATGCGCTGTACCGGTGTTCTCACCATGACAGTGCCGGAGAAAACGCCGTGCAGCTTTCGCTTTCCACCGACGGTGACGTCCCGCTGGTCGAACAACTCGTACGCGCCGTGCGCGGCCAGATCGACGACCGTATCCTGCGCCCCGGCGCACGCCTGCCCGCCATCCGCCAGTTGGCCGAACACCACGGCATCAGCCGCTTCACGGTGGTCGAAGCCTACGACCGGCTGGTCGCCCAGGGTTATTTGCAGTCCAAGCGGGGCGCCGGCTTCTTCGTGGCCCTGCGCGAAGAGCCCGTCCCCTGCGCGGTGCCGCCCACCCAACGCCAGCAGGCCATCGATGTCGCCTGGCTGATGCGGCGGGCCTTGTCGGAAGACGAAAGCCTGTTGCAGGCGAGCGTCGGCTGGCTGCCCCCCACCTGGCTGGACAACGAGGGCGTGCAAAAGGCGGTGCGGCAGCTCACGCGCGGCACCGACGCCGTACGCTTCGGCTGCTACGGCGAGCCGAACGGTTATCGTCCCTTGCGCGAACAATTGCGCGTCATATTGGGCGGCATCGGTATCGAAGCGCGGCCGGAGCAGACCGTGCTGACGCTGGGCGCCACCCAGGCACTGGACATCGTGTCGCGCTACATGATCCGGCCGGGCGACACCGTGCTGGTGGACGATCCCGGCTACTTCAACCTGTTCGGCGCCCTGCGTCTGCTGGGCGCGCACCTGGTGGGTGTGCCGCGCCTCGACGACGGGCCGGATACCGACGCGCTCGAACAACTCGCCGCGCAGCATCGGCCCAAGCTCTTCATCACGCATTCGGTGCTGCACAACCCGACCGGCTGTAACCTCTCGCCCGCCTGCGCCTATCGCGTGCTGCAGGTGGCCGAACGCTATGACTTCACCATCGTCGAGGACGACACCTATGGCGACCTGTGCCCGGGACCGGCGACCCGCCTGGCGTCGCTCGACCAGCTCAACCGGGTCATCTTCATCGGCAGCTTTTCCAAGACTCTGTCGGCCAACGTGCGCGTGGGCTTCCTGGCCTGCCATGCGGCACTGGCTGATCAGATGGCGGACATCAAGTTGCTGACCGCCGTGTCGACCTCGGAATTCACCGAACAGGTGATCTACCGCCTGCTGATCGACGGCCACTACCGCAAGCATGTCGAACGCCTGCGCAGTCGCCTGGGTGAAGCGGCCGCCCGCACCGCACGCATGCTCGAATCGGCAGGGCTGAGTTTCCGCTACCCCGACGCCGGCGTTTTCATCTGGGCGCGCGTGCCCGGCACCGAGGACGCCACCTGGCTGGCGGAGCAGGCGCAACGCCAGGGCATCGTGCTGGCGCCGGGCAAGATATTCCGCCCGCAGACACAGCCTTCGCCCTATTTGCGCATCAATGTCGCCTATGCCAACGACATTCGGCTCGAACGCTTCCTGTCGGAAGCGCTGGCCGCCGCTCGGCCCCGCCCGGACGCCCTTCGCGCCGATGTTTCTGTTTTGCCCGGCGCGTCGTAACATCGGCGTTGCACACTGTGCCGAATGGATGTCTCTGGAAGTCTCATGCAACTCACACTGATCAGCGGCTTGTCGGGTTCCGGCAAGAGTATTGCCCTCAAGGTCCTGGAAGACGCCGGTTACTACTGCGTCGACAATCTGCCCGTGGCCTTGCTGCCGGGCCTTGTCGATAACCTCGAAGTGGCCGGTTACCAGCGCGTGGGCGTCGCCATCGACGTACGCTCGGGCGCTTCGATCTGCGACGTGCCGCAGGCGGTCGCCGGGTTGCGCGGCCGTGTCGGCAAGCTGGATTTCATCTTTCTCGATTCACGCGACGAAACCCTGGTGGCACGCTTCTCGGAAACGCGGCGCCGCCATCCGCTGTCGGATGTCGGGCTGACCATCGAAGAAGCCATCGCCCAAGAGCGCGAACTGCTCGCCAGCATCGGCGAGATCGGCCACCGCCTGGACACCAGCGATCTGCACCCCAATACGCTGCGCGCCTGGGTCAAGGACATCATCAACGCGGTGCCCAGCGCCGGCCTGACGCTGCTGTTCCAGTCCTTCGGCTTCAAGCACGGCATCCCGGTCGACGCCGACTTTGTATTCGACGTGCGCTGCCTGCCCAATCCCTACTGGGACCCCAAGCTGCGCCCCTACACGGGCAAGGACGAACCGGTCATCTGCTTCCTGCAGGGCGCGCCCGAGGTCGACCGCATGGCGCGCAACATCCATCAGTTCATCTCCGACTGGCTGCCCGATTTCATCCGCGACGGCCGCAGCTATCTCACCGTGGGCATCGGCTGCACGGGCGGCCAGCATCGTTCGGTCTACCTGGCCGAATGGCTGGCGCGGCAGTTCGCCGACCAGGTCAAGGTGCTGGTGCGCCACCGCGCCCTCAAATGAATACGCTGGCGCCCGCCTCTGCCACGGCGTGGCGCCGCCATGTGCGGGCAGGCGACGTGCTGGTGTTCGGTGCCGCCCTGGCGGCCACCATCGTGCTGGGGGCCGTGTTCTGGTCGACCGACACGCCGCGGCGGGCGATCGTGCGCACCGGTGGGCGCGTGGCCGCCGAATTGCCCCTCGATCGCCCCGGCCGCATCGACGTACGCGGCCCATTGGGTGTCACCCACATCGAAATCGAACCGGGCAGGGCGCGCGTGGCCGCCGATCCCGGTCCGCGCCAGTATTGCGTCAAGCAGGGCTGGCTGACGCGTGCCGGCGCGGTCGCCATCTGCGCCCCGAATGAGGTGACCCTGTCGCTCGAAGGGCGCAACGCGCCTTACGACTCTCTCGCTTATTGATCCGACCGCGATGAATGGTGCGGCCACGCCGCGCGGCCATCCGACTCTTGCTCGAACACAAAAAGGCGACCATGCCTTGCATGGCACTGTCTACCGCCTTCGGCGCTCCGTTTCGATGCGCCAACCCTGTGTTCCCCATGACGTCCGAATCAACCTCTCCGCCCCCTGCGCGCCGTTGGCCGGCTTGTGTCTGGCTGGGCCTCATACTGGCCATTACCGTTCTCGTGCTGTGCCTCATCGTGCGCTACAGCGGCCATAGCCCGGACGCCTCGCGCCTGGCGTTCACGCCGCCTCCGGCAGCCAAGGCGTCGCCGCATGAACTCACGGGGGTGGTCGACGTGACCACGCGCGAACTGCTGACCGCCTATGGCCCCGACGGCACGCCCCTCGATGAGCGCCTGCGGGGTAAGTACGTTCGCGTGACGGGCGTGGTGCGCAGCATCGAACTGGATTTCGCGGGCGACACGCTGTTGGCGCTGGACACGCCCAACCGGTTGATGCCCGCCCACATGCATCTCGTTCCCCACCCGCCAGGGGCCGCGCGCTCGCCCCGGCGCGGTCAGACCGTGGTGCTGATCTGCGCCCGTATGGAACGCATCCTGGGCCAGCCTTACGGCGACGGCTGCCGCCTCCTGCCGTAACGCGCGGCTCAGTCCGGCCAGCGCGGCGTACGAAAGTGCTCGGCCAGAAAATCGATCAGCAAACGCACCTTGGGCGAAACATGCTTACGTGTCGGATAGACCGCAAAGATTCCAAAGGCCAGCGCACGGTAAGTCGGCATCAGCTCCACCAGCGCACCAGCGCGCAGGTCTTCGCCGACCAGGAATGACGGCTGCAGGATGATGCCCTGGTGTTGCAGCGCGGCCATGCGACAGGTGTCGCCGTTGTTGGTGCGGATCCACGGCCGCGTGCGTACGGCGACCTCGCCTTCCGGCCCGCTGAAGCGCCATTCGTCTCCGTCCGACCAATAGCTGTAGGCCAGTACCGCATGCTGCGACAACTCATCCGGATGTGACGGCGTGCCCGCTTGCGCCAGATAGGCCGGTGACGCGCACAGCACCATCCGCGTACGCGCCAGGGGCCGGCTGACGAGAGTCGAATTAGGGAGCTGTGCAATGCGCACGGCAAGGTCATAGCCTTCTTCGACCAGATCCACCACGCGATCGGTCAGGGTCACGTCGAGCACCACCTGCGGATGCCGGCGTTTGAATTCGCCCCACAGCGCAGCCAGATGCCGCATGCCGAAGGTGACCGGCGCATTGATCTTGACCAGGCCGACGGCGCTGCCGCTGCGAGCGGTGACCTCCGATTCGGCCTCTTCGATCTCGGCCAGCACGCTCTTGCAGCGCGCATGGAAGACCTCGCCTTCGGCCGTCAGCGACAGACGGCGCGTGGTCCGGTGCAACAGCCGCACACCCAGGCGCGCTTCCAGCTCACCCACATGGCGCGAAACGGCCGCCTTGGACACGCCGCAGACGTCGGCCGCCGCCACGAAGCTGCCGGCATCGACCACTGCCGCAAACACACGCATCTCTTGGTACTTGTCCATTATTGTTCCGAAAATCGCAACAGTTCATCTAGCGCAGACCGATTTATACACCGATCTCGAATCTATAAAGTGCTTTCCATGCGGCGGCGACACAGCCGCACAACTCAAAACCAACTGGAGCGCACATCATGAACATCGTCGTCATCGGCACTGGCAACATGGCCTCGGCCTTCGTCAAGCAACTCACCCGCGCCGGCCATGCCGTGCGCATCGTCGGCCGTGATGCCGCCAAGGCGGCGGCGCTGGCGCAAGCCCATGGCGCTCAGGTGGCAGCACCGGCCTCGGCCGCAGAAGCCGACCTCATCATCACCGCCACCGCCTATGGCGACGCTGTCGCCGCGCTCTCGCAACTGGGCGATCTGACCGGTAAGGCAGTGGTGGACATCACCAATCCGCTGACGGCCGACTACATGGGTCTGACGCTGGGCCACAGCACATCGGCCGCCGAGGAAATCGCCCGCGCGCTGCCCGGCGTGCATATCGTCAAGGCGTTCAACACCGTGTTCGCCCAAGTGCTGGCCGAAGGCGGCGATTTCGGAGACGGCCGCAAGGTGCCGGTCTTCGTCGCCGGTGACGACGCCCAGGCCAAGGAGCGCGTGGTGGCCGTTGCGCGCAGCATGGGTTTTGACACGCAGGACGCAGGCACGCTCAAGAACGCACGTTACCTCGAACCGCTGGCCGGATTGAATATCTATTTCGGCTACGGTGCCGGCCTCGGCACCACCATCGCGCCGACCTGGCTGCGCAAGTAAGCATCGTGGCCCCGCCGCACCCGGGCGGGGCCATCTCGGAGAGCCCCATGCCACTGACCGATGTCGATCTGATTCAACACCCCGCCGCGCCGCAACGACTCGTGCTGCTGTTCCACGGCGTCGGTGGCGACGCCCATAATCTGCGACCGCTGGCCCACGCCATCGCAGAGGCTGATCCGCACGCCTGCGTGGTCAGCGTGCGCGCGCCACATCCATGCGATCTGGGTGCCGGCTATCAGTGGTTCTCGGTCCGCGGGGTGACCGAAGAGAATCGTCCCGCGCGCGTCAGCGCCGCCCTGCCCGAATTCATCGCCACCGTCCGCGCCTGGCAGCAGAACACCGGCATAGACGCCGCCGACACTGCGCTGGTGGGCTTCTCGCAGGGCGCCATCATGGCCCTCGCGGCGGGCGCGCGGGATGCGCCACCGGCCCTGCGGATCATCGCCCTGGCGGGGCGCTTCGCCACGCTGCCGACCCACGTCGCGGCGGCAGTCCGCTGGCATCTGGTCCACGGTACTCAAGACAACGTCATGCCACTGGCAAGTGCAAATGCGGCTGCGTCGCACTTGCGCGCACTGGGTGCGACGCCGAGTCTGGACATCGTGGCCGGGCTTGGACACGGCATCGATACGCGTGTGCGTGACCTCGTTCTCGCTTATCTCGCGACATAAGTTGGCATACGCCCATCGCGTTTCATGACTTGCATCAAAGGGCGTTCAGGTGCCGCACAGACGCACGGCCAGGGGCGCTCCGCGCCGCACGCGAGTTCGCTAGCATTTTAGGGATCCGTTCTTTTTTGCCGCCTGGTGCGGCAGGTCCCACATGATTCGCATCGCATCCGCCACGCCGGGCCGTGTGCGCCTGAAAGCGCCCGCCCTCGCCGAAGTGTCCCTGCTCGACAGCGTCGTGCGGCAGTTGACCGCCCTGGCGGGCGTACGCACGGTGCGCGTCAACGCTCATGCCTGCAGCGTCGTGGTGGCCTACGACGACACCCTCATCGATGCCAATGGCATCGCTGCCTTCGTGTGCGGTCTCATCGGCACGCCACCGGCGCCGCCGCGCGGTGGCAAAACAATGCGCCTGCGCGCCAACCGCTACGCCAAGTACGGTGCCATGGCGAGCCTGGCCGCCTCGATGGCGTTTGCCGCCGCCGGCAACAAGCGCTGGCATATCGCGACCGGTGGCGTGTTCCTCGCCTTCCTGGGCGTACACATGGCGGTGCACCGCCGCCATCTGCTGCGCTGAGGTACGCCATGAACGAAATCGAATTGTTCCGTCGTTTTGCCGCGCATGTGCAGATCGCCCATCACATCCCGGGGCGCATCCGGCTCAAGCTCGCGCCGGTCAAGCTCGATGACGAAGAGCGCGCCGCCGTATCGCGCGCCAAGGGCTTTCAAAAGGCGCTGGACAGCATTCCCGGCGTCAAGTCGATCCGCCTGAATCTGCTGGCGCGCTCATGCACGGTCGAATACGACACCGGCATCATCCCGGCCGCCGCCTGGCCCGATGTGCTGGGCGCCGTGGACAGCCCTGCCGCGCGCGCACTGATGGATATTCTCGTTCGCAAGTATGCGGAGGCCGTCAATGCCCAACCATGACGAAGCGATCCTGCGCGCCCGCTGCCTCGACCCGACCGCACCCTGGCCGCTGCCACACCAGGCGCTGCGCATCGCGTTGTATGGCGAATACGCCGCGCGCGCCTTCCACACGCGCATGATCGAAGCCTTCGGGCCGCGTGCGCCGTTCCCGGCAGCCCTGCGCGCCAGCAGCGCGCGCATCGAACGGCTGACCACGCTGTGCCGGCGCGGCGGGGTGCCAACCCCGTACGACCCCTATCCGCAAGAGACCCGCGTGGCGCCCGCGTGGCGTGACAACTGCCTGCGCGCCTGCCGTGGCGAAACGACCACCGCGTCGACCTATGCGCAATTGCTGGCCCGCGTCGATTCGCCCGCGCTGCGCGACGCCTTCGCCCGCCTGCAACGCGAAACACTCGCCAAGCGCCTGCCGGCTTTCGAAAACGCCGCCTTGCGCGCGATCGACCAGGAGCGCCTGCACGTGGCGCAGGGCGTGGCGCCCGCCGACGCCTATGTCGAGCACGGCCCGGTCGCCAACATCCTGGAGCGCGCTTTCTCGGTGCTCGGCCAGCAACACCAAGCCTTCAACGTTGTCGGCCCGCTGCTGCGCAACGCCGGCCCCGCTCTTCTGGCGGGCCTGGCAGCCGGCAGCGCCGGCACTTATTTCGTCAAACGCAAGACCCGTCGTCGCTCATGAAGGAGAAAAGCATGCTGCCCCTGTTGCCCTTCGCCGCCGGCCTGTTCGTGGGCGCCGCGGCCATCAAGCTGGTCAAGAAAGACCGTACCCGCGAGCGCCTCGATCAAGCCCAGACACGGCTGCGCGAAGCCACGGTAAGCGGTCTGTCGGCGATCGAGCATTCGTCCGCCCGCCTGCGCGAAAAGCTCGCCACGCCCGCCGCACCGCAAGCCGAGGCGGTCGCCCCGGCAGCTGAGTCCGTGCCGGCCCCCGCACCGCGCAAGCGCGCCCCGCGCCGCACCACCAGCACACCGGCCGCGGCCACACGTACACGCAAGCGCACCACTGCGGAGTCCTGATACATGCCACGTCGTCCCCGGGCCCTGCGCCCACCTGAAGGCACCGCCAACAATTTCGTGCGCGGCTTTGCCACCACGGGGCTGCTGCTGGCCCTGCAACCGCACGGCGGCACGCGCGGGCGCGCGTTGCTGCACCACGCCCTGCGTGGCGGCACCGCCCTGGCGGCCGGTGTCGCGATCGCCAATGCCGTGGAACGCGGCGAATATGGCCGCGCCCTCGTCGCCGCCGCGGCAGGCGCCGCCGGCCTGATTGCCATCGACCGCGCCGCGCGCTGCGCCGACGCATCTGAAAACAAGGAAAGCCATCATGGGTAAGAAGAAGCAATGGAAAAAAGCCTATCGCCGCGAGCAGCAGAACAGCGGCTACGGCGGCTATGGCGCGGCCGAATGGGGTAGCGACGACGCCGCCGCCGGCTACGACAATGGCGCCCTCGGCGCCGGCCTGCTCAAGGGGCTGGGCCTGCGCGGCGGCCTGCCGTCGCGGCAGACCGAACAGTTCCTGCTCGGCGCCCTGATCGGCGCGGCAGCCACTTACGTCCTGAGCGATCCCGAATTGCGCGGCAAGATCATGAAGGGCGCCATGAAGCTCTACACCGGCGTGGCCGGCGGTCTCGAAGAATTCAAGGAACAGATGGCCGATCTCAAGGCCGAGACCGAAGCGGAGCAGGCCGGTCGCGAATGAGCCAAGCCTGGTTCGATTCCATCGCCGTGGCGCACCGCTTGCGCGGTCGCATCCGCTGGCGATATCGCACCCGGGCAGGCGCACCGCGTGACGCCCAGGCGATCGGGCTGGCCGTGAGCAACCTGGCGGGCGTGCTCGAAGCACGCGCCAATCCGGCTGCACAGGCACTGGTCGTCAAGTTCGACGCGTCCCTCACCGACGAAGCCCGCCTGCTGGCGGACCTGCGCGCCTTGACGCCGCCGACCGCCCGCATACGCGCCAAGGCGGCCGACAATCCACAGGCCCCCACTGGCGTGGTGGCCAGCCTGGCGACCCTGCTCGCCACGCCGATGCTGCCTGCCGGACTGAAGCGCCCGGCCACGCTGGCGGCGGCTGCGCCCTTGCTGATCCATGCCTTCGAGGACATGCGCGAAAACGGCCTGTCCTCGCACGTGCTGGAAGCCATGGCGGTGTCGATCTCGGTGGCGCGCAGCGATTACCTCGCCGCCAACACCACCACCTTCATGCTCAGCCTGGGCGAATACCTGGAAGACTCGATCTCGCGCCGCTCGGACGAATTGCTCAAGCATCTGCTGCAACCGGCCAGCGACGAAGTCTGGGTCGAACGCGACGGCATCGAAGCCCTGGTACCCGCCACCGACGTGCGCATGGGCGACACAGTGATCGCGGCCACCGGCACGGTGATTCCGGTCGATGGCACCGTCCTGGGCGGCGAGGCCGAAGTCAACGAGGCCGCCATGACGGGCGAGAGCGCCCCGGTGCGCAAGCAGCGCGGCGACGCGGTGTTGTCCGGCACGCTGGTCGAAGACGGCCGCTTGCGCATCTACGCCGAGCAAGTCGGCCCGCGTACGGCCGCCGCTCGCATCGCCGAGTACGTCGAGCAATCGCTGACCGCCAAGAGTTCAGCGCAACTGAACGCCTCTCGCCTGGCCGACCGGCTGGTGCCCATCGTGCTGGGTCTGGCGGCCGGCGCCTATGCGGTGTCGCGCGACTGGCAGCGCGCAGCGGCGGTGCTGCAGGCCGATTATTCGTGCGCGCTCAAGCTGGCCACGCCGGTGGCGTTCAAGTCCGCCATGTTCGGCGCGGCGCGCGCGGGCATTCTCGTCAAGGGCGCCTCGGCGCTCGAAAAGCTCGCCGAAGCCGATACCTTCGTGTTCGACAAGACCGGCACGCTCACCGCCGGGACGCTCGAAGTCACCGACTCGATCGCCTTCGACGCCGCCTTCACGGCCGACGACCTGATCTGGCTGGCCGCCTCGGTCGAAGAACACTACTTTCATCCGCTGGCGATGGCGGTGGTGCAGGCGGCCAAGAATCGCCATGGGCGGCACTTCGATCACAACGAGGTCGAATTCGTTGTGGCGCATGGCGTGGCCAGCGTCATCGACGGCAAACGCATCGTGGTGGGGTCACGCCACTTCATCGAAGAAGACGAGCAGATCGACGTGTCGGCGCATGAAGACATCATCGAAGCGCTCTACCGCGACGGCAAGACTCTGCTGTATATCGGTTTCGGCGGCCAACTCGTCGGCGTGCTGGCGCTCAAGGATCGCGTGCGGGACAACAGCGCCGCCACCATCGCACGCCTGCGCGCCCTGGGTGCCAAGCGCATTCTGCTGCTCACCGGCGATCACCACGAACGCGCCGCAGAACTGGCCGCCACCCTCGGCCTGGATGAATTCCACGCCGAACTGCTGCCCGACGACAAGGCGCGCATCGTCGGCGAACTCGGGGCGCAGGGCGCACGCATCGTCTTCGTGGGGGATGGGATCAACGACGCCCCGGCCCTGGCCGGCGCTCACGTCGGCATCGCCATGCAGCAGGGGGCCGACATCGCACGGCTGTCCGCCGACATCGCCCTGCTCGAAGACGACATCGCGCGCGTGGCGGACGCCAAGGCCCTGGCCAATCGCACGATGGGCCTGATCGACAACAACTACCGGCTGGCGGTGGGCCTGAATACCGCCATCCTCGGCGCCGCCGCGCTCGGCCTGCTGCGTCCGATCGCCACCGCTGCGCTGCATAACGGCAGCACCATCGCCATCCTGCTCAATGCGCTGCGCGGGCGCGGTCTGGCACCGGGCCATCGACAACCATGAAGTGGGCGCGGCCTGTTTCGCCTGACCGCACGACAGGACCGCTCCACCTCGCCACCCGCTGCATCACCACAAACAAACCACCAGATGACGCACAACTCACCATTTGTGCAAATGTGGGTGTCATCAATTCGGCGTCGTCATTACATTTCCGCCCATGCATTGTGGTCAGCCAGCCTTCGTGCGGCGGCCCACAGAGCAAGGAAGCTCACTACCGTGCCGCGCATGCGACACGACTATTCCCAAGACATTTGCGCAATCGCAAGAGATCGAAACAAAACATGACAATCGCCAAAGCCTGAGCGGAAGCGCCTTCCGAGACTTTCGGGCAGTTGCCATAAAATATTAATTCGTGCTTGCACCTGTCATCTGTTTAGATAACGTCATCGCCACGTTGCCGGCGCCCAGGCATCGAATCGTTCGAACCATCATGAAACAAGCTCCTTTCGTCACTGATATCGAAACGCCCTTCCCGTCCGGCAAGATCCTCGTTTCCAAGACCGACCTCACCAGTCTCATCACTTACGCCAACGACGCCTTCGTCGAGCTGTCCGGTTATGCCGTCGATGAACTGGTCGGCTCGGCGCACAACATGGTTCGCCACCCCGACATGCCGGCGGTGGTGTTCCGCGACATGTGGGAGACCCTGAAAGCGGGTCGGCCGTGGCGTGGCGTCGTCAAGAATCGCCGCAAGGATGGCGGCTTCTATTGGGTCGATGCGCTGGTGGTGCCCATTCGCAAGGGCGGCCAGCCAGTGGGCTACATGTCGGTGCGCACCGAGCCCAAGCGCGAGGCGGTCGACGAAGCAGCCAGGCTGTACCGCAGCCTGCGCCAGAGCGGCGCCACCTTCTCCAGCCGTCCGCCGCTGCTGCGGCGGGCCAGCATGGCGGCAGTCGGCGGCTCGGCACTGGCGGCGATGGCCGCGCTGTTCATCGCCCAGACCCTGCTGGTGGCGTTCCATGGGACGACCACCGCATCGCTGGCACTGGGCGTCTTCGGCGTCGTGCTGTGCGCGCTGCTGGCAGCCTACGGCGCCCGCTGCATCAGCCGGCCGCTGCGCACCGCCGTGAAGGTGTTCCAGCGTATCGCCGAGGGCCGTCTCGACAATGTCGTGGATGTTGCCGGCCGCAGTGAAGTGGGCAGCGTATTCGCCGAACTGGCCGCCATGCAGGTTCAACTGCGCGTGGTGGTCGATGAGATCCGCCTGGCCGAGACCGCCGTGGCCCAGCGCAGCCATGAGCTGGACACGGCGCTCGGCGAACTGACGTCGCGCTCGCGCAAGCAACAGGACAGCGTCATCGGCGTCACGTCGGCGATGGAAGAAGTGAGCGTGTCTATCAGCGAAGTGGCGCACAGCGCGGGCGTGGCCGACAAGACCACCCGCGAAGTCGGTGAGATCATCGACGCCGGTGAGCGCAACATGGCGCAGAGCCTGGCCTCGGCCGACTCGGTGGTCGACGCGATGGCCCAGACCAACTCGACCATCGCCGAGCTGTCGCGCGCCATCGGCGAAATCGGCCAGATCACCCAGGTCATCAAGGCCATCGCCGGCCAGACCAATCTGCTGGCCTTGAACGCAGCCATCGAAGCGGCGCGTGCGGGCGAATCCGGCCGCGGCTTCGCAGTGGTCGCCGACGAGGTGCGCAGCCTCGCCGAACGCACGGCGGTCAGCACCGAACAGATCGCCAGCATGATCGGCAGCGTACAGGCCTCTACCGAGAACACCGTGCAGGCCATGCAGAACACCGCTGCCGCGGTGACCAGCGTGCGCGAGCACCTGACCGCCACCGGCGAGAGCTTCGGGCGCATCGTGTCCACCAACAGCGACGTGCTGACGCAGACCAGCCAGATCGCGCTGGCCACACGTGAACAATCGGTGGCCGGTGAGGATATTGCACGCAACATGGAACGGATCGCCACGGTGATCGACGACAACGTGCGCACCGCGGGTGAGGTCAAGCACGCCACCAGCGAGTTGCTCGCGCGCGCCGACGCCCTGCACGGCATCGTGCGCTTCTTCGACTGAGCTTTTCCGCCTTGCCGATGTCATGCCTGCCCAGGGCATGACGTCGCCCGTCCGTCATATCCCCGCTGTCCGTATTGAAATGCGGCCCCGCGCAGCACTATCCTTGCATACCCCCCCCATCGCGAAGGCGCCGGCAGGCCATTTCCAGGGCCTTGCCGTGAGACAACGGAGACTTATGCGTGAGCGACACCCCTTTTCGCGCACTGCAAGGCACAGGCCACGTCGACCTCGAGCGGTTGCGCGAGATCATCGATCTCAACTCCGACTGGATTTGGGAGGTCGATGACCAGGGGCGCTACGTCTATTCGTCCGCAAAGGGTGAAAGCCTCCTTGGACGCCCCACCCACGAGATCATCGGCAAGACGCCCTTCGACTTCATGCCTCCCGATGAAGCCGAACGCATCGGACGCGCCTTTGGTGCCATCGCGGCCAAGTGCCAACCCTTTTCAGGGCTGGTCAATCGCAACATGCGCCCCGACGGCACCATCGTTGTACTGGAGACCAGCGGCGTGCCGCTGTTCTGGCCCACCGGTGAATTCAAGGGCTATCGGGGTATCGATCGCGACGTCACGGCGCTCGGCGCGCGCCTGTTCCAGCTCGAAGCCAGTTATGCCTCGGCGCCGGTGGCGCTGTACGTCATCGACCGCGAACTGCGCTACGTAGCCGCCAACGATGCGCTGGCGCGCATGTACGGCTGCCAGGTGGAAGACATCATCGGCCACCACGTGCGCGAGTTCTTCGACGCCGCCACCTCCTTCGAGGCACATGACTTCGAACTGCTCGATGCCGGACTGCCGGTACCGAGCCATGAGTTGATGCGCAATGGCCGCTTCTACCAGGTATCGGTGCAGCCGATCCGTGACATGGCCGGTGGCATCATCGGCCTGACCAACGCGCTGATGGACATCACCGAACGCAAGTTGGCCGAGCAGGCCCTGGCCGAAGCCAACCAGCGTTTGCAGCAGTATGCGAATGAGGACTACCTTACGGGCCTGCTCAACCGGCGCCGCTTCGACGAAGTGCTGGCCGAGGAAATCAGCCGCGCCCAGCGGCATCGCCTGCCGATGTCGGTGATCATGGCCGATGTCGATTACTTCAAGACCTACAACGATCACTACGGCCATCTCGCCGGCGATGCCTGCCTGCGCGCAGCGGCGGCGGTCTTCCGCGAATGTCTGCAACGCCCCAGCGATGCCGCCGGGCGTTATGGCGGCGAGGAATTCGGCGTCATCCTGCCCGGCACCGATGGTGAAGGCGCGGCCCATGTGGCGGAGAACATCCGTGCCGCCTTGCAGGCACGTGCGCTCCCGCACGAAGGCAGCATCTTTGGTTGCGTCACCATGAGCTTTGGTGTGGCAACGCTGCCGGTCGGTGAATTCACACTCGACCCGGCTGCCGTGTGGACCAGCCTCATCGCGCGCGCCGACGCCGCACTCTATGACGCCAAGGCCGCCGGACGTAACCGCGTCCGTTAAATAGACCCCTCTCGCGCCAGGGTTTGCCCGCTGCGCGCGGCATTCGCCCGACCCACCCCTTCGGGCAGTTTGCATCGTGGAGTGTGTGTACCACGCTTTCCTTCATGTGCTGCACGGCACCATGAGCGCTGACGCCCCCTGTCCAGCCCCTGTCGGCTCAATGCGGCCTCCACAAGGAGTCTCTTCATGCCCACGATCACGACCAAGGATGGCACGCACCTCTATTACAAGGATTGGGGCAGCGGACAGCCCATCGTATTCAGTCACGGCTGGCCGCTGAGCGCCGATGCCTGGGAAGATCAGATGCTGTTCCTGGCCAGCCAGGGGTATCGCTGCATCGCCCATGACCGGCGCGGCCACGGACGCTCGAGTCAGCCATGGCACGGCAATGACATGGATACTTATGCCGCCGACCTCGACGAACTGGTGACCGCGCTGGACCTGACGCGAGCCATCCACGTCGGGCATTCGACCGGCGGCGGCGAAGCGGCGCGTTACGTGGCACGGCACCATAAGGGGCGCGTGGCCAAGCTGGTACTGATCAGCGCCGTGACACCCATCATGGCGCGCACGCCCCACAGCCCCGATGGCCTGCCCATCAAGGTGTTCGATGACATCCGCGCGGGCGTGATGGCCGACCGCTCGCAGTTCTTCAAAGACCTCACCACCGCCTTCTACGGTGCCAACCGTCCTGGCGTACAGGTCAGCCAGGGCCTGCGCGATGGCTTCTGGCTGCAGGGCATGATGGGCGGGCTCAAGAACGAATACGACTGCATCAAGGCGTTCTCCGAGACCGACTTCACCGAGGATCTCAAGGCCATCACCGTCCCCGCCCTGGTGATGCATGGCGACGATGACCAGATCGTACCCATCGACAATGCCGGCCGCCTTGCCGCCAAGCTGCTGCCCAATGCCGAATTGAAGGTGTACTCGGGCTACGACCACGGCATGTGTTCGACGCACAAGGACATCATCAACGCAGACCTGCTGGCGTTCATCCGCGCCTGAACGGAGCGGCCATGTCGCGCACCGTCATGCTGATCCACGGCGCCTGGCTCACGCCGGCCTCGTGGGACAAGTTCCGCGCCCGCTTCAGCGAACAGGGCTATCGCGTACTGGCGCCGGCCTGGCCGTTGCTCGACGGCCCGCCCGAGAGCCTGCGCCGCGCGCCGCCACCACGGCTGGCGCGCGTCGGCATCGAAGACATCGTCATCCACTACACCAACATCATCGCCACGCTCGACGAATCGCCGATCCTGATGGGGCATTCGTTCGGCGGCCTGATCGTGCAACGCCTGCTCGACAAGGGCTTGGGGGCGGTCGGCGTGGCGATCGATCCGGCACCGCCCTTCGGCGTACTGGCGAGCCCGCGTGCCATCTGGTCATCGCGCGCGGTGTTCTTCTCGTGGGGCGCATGGCGGCGCACCATGCACATGAGCCAGGCGGCATTTGCCGCCGATTTTGCGCAGACCTTGCCGGCCCATGAAATGGCCGCCACCTACGACGCGCACATCGTGCCGTCACCGGGGCGCATATTCTTTCAGGCTGTGACCGGCATCGGCAGCCGGGTGAGTTTTCGCAACCCGGCGCGCCCGCCGCTGCTACTGATCGCCGGCGAACTGGACCACATCGTCACACCCGACATGGTGCGCGCCAATCACCGGCTGCAGGCGCGCGCCGCCACGCCCACCGACCTGCGCCTGTTCGGCCGCCGCTCGCATTGGCTGTGCAATGACGTGGGCTGGGAGGAGGTCGCCGACTATGCGTTGACGTGGTCGGCGGCACATGTCTGGCAAAGCACCGGCGAGACCCTGATGCTGGGCGACCCATTGGCCTCGGGCGGCCATCGTCTATGAGCCTGGACGCGCAATCCCGCGAACGCTGAAGCGATGCGTATCGAGCACTTTGCCGGCACGGTCGGTCAGCTCCAGGCGATGTTCACCCGGCGCCGGCAAGGGCATGAGCGTGGCCAGGATGCCGCACGCCGCCAATGGACGTCCATCGACGCGCAGACATAGCTCGCCCGTCCCATTGGCCTGCATGAGGATCGACTGGCGCGCGGCGGGAATATCCGGATCGGGCGCCATGACGCTGCCATCGGCCGGCGCGATCAGGCGTGCGCGACCGGCCGTCACCGCCACGGCAATGCGCATGGCCTCGCCCGAGGGCTCGGTGCCGGCACGGAACCATTCGCGCCGAGGCGCTTCGATGGGCGGCTCGAAACTGACCTCGCGCGCCAGCACGCCGGTCGGCAAGGCGGGCGCGTGGCTGGCGAGGTCGCCATGCAGATAGTCGATGAGGTCGCGCCAGATCGGCGCCGCACCGGTGACGCCCGACACATCCCACATCGGCGCACCGGAGAAATTGCCGACCCAGACGCCGACGGTGTAGCGCTCGGTGAAGCCGATGGCCCAGTTGTCGCGCATGCCTTTGCTGGTCCCCGTCTTGACCGCCGCCCAGCTACGCGTCGACAGCGCACTGGCCATGCCGAAGGTGGGTGCGCGGGCGGCCGGGTCGGACAGGATATCGGCCAGGATGTAACTGGTCTGGGGTGAGAACACCTGCCGCGTGGCAGGCGTGGGCGCGGGCGCGGTGGTCCACCGCGTTGGCGTCCATGTGCCGGCGTTGGCGAGCGTCCGATAGGCGTTGGTGAGCGCCAGCAGATTGGTCTCGGCGCCGCCCAGCGCCAGACCATAGCCATAGTGGTCGGCCGAGCGATCGAAGCTGTCCATGCCCAGGGCATGCAGCGTCTCCAGGAAGCGATCGACGCCGACCAGGGTCAGGGCCCGCACCGAGGGGACGTTGAGCGAGGCCGCCAATGCCGTGCGGACGCTGACGGCGCCTTTGAATTCCTTGTCGTAGTCCTGCGGAACGTACAAGCCCGAAGGGGTGTTGAGGGCCAGCGGCGAATCGTCGAGGATCGACGCAGCGGTCAGCCAGCCCTGCTCGATGGCGACGCCGAAGAGAAAGGGCTTCAGCGTCGAACCGGGCTGGCGCAGGGCCGCCACGCCATCGACCTCGGGCGCGCCGGATAGATCGCCGCTGGAGCCGACATAGGCCAACACGTCGCCACTGCGATTGTCCAGCACCACCAGCGCGCCGTCTTCGACATTGCGACGAGACAGTTGGGCCAGACGACTGCGAAGAATGCCCATGGCATAGCGCTGAAGAGTCGCGTCGAGCGTCGTGCGTACGCGCTCGCCCGGCGTCTTGAGCAGCTTGACCGCCAGGTGGGGAGCGTCATCGACGCCACGCATCGGATAAGGGCGCGCTGGCAGGGTGGCAGCGACATACGCGGCATCGTCACAGTCGCGGCGCCCCTGAGCGCGCAGCACGGCACAGGCGCGCCGGGCGACGGTACCACGGGCGGCGCCCGGCGCACGGATCAGCGCTGCCAGTACCGCCGCTTCGCTTTCGTCGAGGCCGCTTGGCCCTTTGGCGAGCAAGCCGCGCGCAGCGGCATCGATGCCCACCAGTTCGCCACGGAAGCTGACCCGATTCAGATAAGCCTCGAGTATCTGCGGTTTGGTCCAACGCAGTTCGAGCGCCAGCGCATCCCGCATCTGCCGAAGCTTGTCGCCGATGCCGCGTGTGCCCGGACCTTGTTCGGACAATATCGAAGCCAGTTGCATCGACACCGTACTGGCGCCACGAGGACGGGCGCGCGATATGTTGTCGACCAGCGCCGACGCCATGCCCAGGGGATCGACACCGGGATGCCGGGCAAAGCGCCGATCCTCGGCCAGGATGATGGCGCGCGGCAATGCCGGCGACATTTCGTCCAGAGGGATCCAGGCCAGCGCGCGCTGGTGGCGCGCAATGCGCAGACGCTGCAGCACCTCGTCATGGCGATCGAGCAGTTCGCCCTCGGAACTGCGCGTGCCGGCCCGCACAGCATCGAAATCCGGCATCGGCGCGCAGGCCAGGCCCACGCACAGGGCGGCAGTGCCCGTCACGAGTGCGCCGGCCAGCGCCCACTGCCATGGCCTCACGGCGCGCGCACCACCACGCGCGGCACGGGCGCTTCGCCGAACATTTCGGGCGCGTACAGCGCCTCGACACGGGTGGCCGGCATCTCAAAGGTACCGGCATTGTTCAGGCGCACGGTGTACTCCAGCTTGACCTTGCCCTTGGGCAGATAGCGGTAATAGGCGCGGTAACCCTCGAAGGCGCGTTCGTCGAAGGCCGGGCGCACCCAGCCCTGCGCCTTCTCGCCACTGGCCAGTTGCGCCGAATCGCCGCCCAGGCCACCGCCAAGAATGGTGGCGCCGGCCGGAATGGGATCGCTGACCGCCACCCAGGTCATGTCGGACTGGGCATCGACATCGAGCGTGACGCGATAGACATCCCCGCGCGTCCACGCGCCGCTCGACTTCTGCTCGATCGGCGTCACCGTGCGGGTGACCGTGTAACCGGCGAAGAGCGGCTTGTCGAGTGGCAAGGCGGCGCGCGAGGCCACGAAAGCCCACGGCTGGCCGCTGCCCTGGTGGGTGAGCGACAGTTGCGCCACGCCCGTCGGCCACGGCAGATGACGCTGCAGGCCGCTGCCGGGCGGCGTGCCCTGGCGCGGGTCGCCGCTGGCAAAGCTCTGCGCCTGCGCCCAG